>NZ_JAQMSY010000188.1:0-54139 GCF_028329095.1 Microcystis sp. CS-574 | reverse complement strand
CAGCAAACCTGATCGATCGGAGGGCGCAAGCTTTGCGCCCCTACAGTAACCGATTTTGTCCACAATGTAGGGGCGAACTGCGTTCGCCCAAAAGGTACATTATCAAAGCGCAAGTCCCAAATGCTTTTACTAACTCTAGGTAATCCAATGTCTCAGCTTGTTGTAAAAATATAGCAATCTCTGAAATAGGAATATTTATAAAAAATTGACTGGTTGGGGAGGTGATATAACTGCCATTTTGTAATTGTTGGATAACCAGAGATTCCCCATTATAAACCCAAACCTCTGCCACGCCTAGATCTGCATAAACCTGAAGGCGATTTTGAGAACTGCTGGTGACATCAATTTCTATGACTAAATCCGGCGCTGGGTCTTCATTTAAGTCCAGTCGCTTTTTCCCCCGAACCGCCTCAATATTATCAATATAAAAACATTCATCGGGTTCTGCACCGCTTAATTGAGGGCGTTTAAAGGTGGTAGAACCGAGGGGATAAATCGGGACTGCTGATTCTTCCGCTAGGGTTTTGACAAAGCGACCGATGAAGGTTTTACTAAATTCGTGTCCGGTCGAAGGAGCCATGATTTCTAAATTGCCACGATTGTAGGTCAGCCGGAGACGGCGATCGCTCATTTCTGCGAGCAGCGTTTCGTAGGTTTTCCAGCTAATCCCGGACAGGTGAATTATTTCAGCCGGTGGTGCGAGCAGTGTTACAGTCATAGATTCAAGCAAAAATCCCCTGCTTCCATTTTAGAATACTGATCAATATAGCGCGCCTCTCGTTTTGGCCGATCACTTATGGAGTAAAACTCATCTTAAAATAGAGGAGGAAAAACTACGGGTCTCAACTTAGTTGGGGTTTAAAGTTCAAGGTTTTATAGTTTTTGACAGCCCTAAGCATTAATAATCATTGCACCAGTGAGATGATCCCGACGAAACGCCTGTGGACTTGGGATGATGTAGCCACATAGTATGTGCAAGCGTTAGAATCTCTTGCCTAGGTTTCGGAAACGTTGTCAGAGAAATAATTATCTAAAAATTGACTGATTTCCCTTTGAAATTTCTCTGATGAAAAAAGAGACTTTTGATGGGAGAGGGACATTAAAAGCTCTTCCTGTTTCTTTTCATTACTAATTACTGCAATAATCTTTTCTACTGCTTCTTCCATACTGTTAAATTGCAATTCTGTATTGTGCTTACCGACGATTTCAGTTTGACCTCCTATTTTCTGTACAAAGGGAATGATATCTGCTCTCACCATTTCGGCTACGGAGATACCAAACTGGTCTTTCTTGGGATGGATACCATACCTACATTTGTACAGTATATTACAATAATCTGCATAGGGAAGATCCTTATACAGTTGAATCCAGTCGGAATTTTCTGCTACCAATTGTTCAATATAGTGTTGATACTTTTTATTAAAAGCTCCCCCAGCTCCCCCAGTTATATGGAGTTTGATGGAAAATCCTCTCTCCCGCACTGCTTTTAAGACTTTAATGCCGAAATCTGGACTTTTATCTACTGTTAACCTACCGCTAATTACAAAAGCATTCTCTTTTTGCTCCCGAGCAATATCCTTAACGGGAATGACCACTGGGGGATAGATAACGGTACTATCAAGCCCGTAAACTTCTTTGACTGCTTTGGCTACATCAAAAGAGTTAGAAATAGACAGATTCTTTTTGAGGTTATCTACAGAAAAATTGGAGATATTTAGGTAGGGCATATTCTGGTGTATTTTACCACCTTCAAGGACTTTAACCCAATGGATATATTGGATTCCTGGTACGCCTAGATCGGCCGCATTACAAGCTGATAGCACCAAGGAATAATTTTTGGCTCTTTCTTTTAAATAACGCAGGCTTAAATGAATGGATATCTGCCGAAAATGAGGATTATTACTGATGAGAAACTCTGAGATGTCTTGCCAACTTTTAGGTAATACAGAAACAACTTTAACTTCTTTGGGAGTGAGGGATGTTTCATACAACTTATTTAGCTTTTCCCAGTCTGGATAGTAAAGGGTAAAAAGAGTTAAGTCATATTTTTCTTTTAAGGCTTCTAGTATCCAGAGAGCCACAGATTCAGCACCTCCTCCCATAAAATAGGGCATATAGACTCCAATAGTTTTTTTCAGCATTTTTTAACCATCAATATAGGAAAGAGTTGTTTTAAAAATTGGTTGGCTCTCTTGTTTATCCTGTACTCAGGAAAACACCTTCTGTCCCTACCGTCCCAGTTTTCGTCCTGATTTAGGAGCATTCATAGTTGCGGCTAATAGGCATCATATAGAACAATTTGCCAACAAAACCGAAGAGAACCATTGGCATTTAGGATACCACGAAATTAGAGAGCCAGTTAAGTAGATTCAGCTCGTACAGGATAACTTGTCTCGCTTCGGCAATCGCTTCTTTCGCTTCGTGCCAAGCATCCAAACTAGAAGTGACCTCTCGCAAATAATCAACTCCTTTTTGATCCAAACTGGGCAGGCGTAAGAAACTTTTCGGTGGCAATAGTTTCTCTGCATCCGCTCCACCGTAATAAATAGGTAGACACCAAGCTAATAGCGGATCCCAGAGCTTTTCGCTGATATACCACCTACTCTGTGCGTAGTTTTCTATGGCCAGATTGTAGTAGTAGGGAGCTAGGACATTCCATTTATTTTGTACCGAGCCTCTCGAACCCGTCCAGTCCGGCAAACCTCGCCCATAAAAATCGAAAGGAAGTTCGTTATCTTTGATTAGCTGCATAAAGGACAAACGGTGGCGATGATTGGCTGTGCGGGTAGTTCCAGAGGTAATCCAAGAGCAGAGGCGAATTTTTTCCGGACAGGGCAAATCGGCCAGATCCCGAAAGCTGTTGCTTATGTGCCAGTCGGCAGGCATATAGTATGGTTGAGGCGCGTAATCATCCGGACCTGATACATAGCCACAATACTCGCTGGCGATGCGGTAATTTTCCAGATTGGTCGATAACACTTCTGGTAAGGGCGGTTCTCTTAAGAGATAGATAATGCGTTCCTTGGGAACTCTCCCCAAAATAGATGGAAGTGCCTGCTGTGGCTTTGCTGGTTTTTTGAGCCAATTTTTCCAGCCGCCTTGCTCTTTCTTTGGTTCCGGAAAATCAAACTGATAAAGTAACAAGTAATCTGGCTCAGGAGCGTTAGCTTGCATGGAAATATTACCCCAAACTCCCATGGGATAAGGAGTTTGTTTCCATAGCCAATCTCCCTGATTTAAATTGGGATAGCTGCTGAGCATACCTACTATTTTTTCTGTCACAAATTAACCTCTTGTTATTAGTTAGAAAAAACTTTACGGGCTATTCTCTGTAATTTTTCCTTCATTCTTTTTCCTAAACTTTTAGGTTGATTGTACCAGACAGGACTGGATTTAAATTGAGGATAATTTTCAGGTTCGTAGAGATAGCGATAATATAAAAATAAACTGCGATAGGGAAAATCTATATTTTCTCCCTGGCAACATCTAGTAAAGAAACTGCTTGAAATCCCAATATAATGAAGGTAAATTAACCTATATCCTTTATCATACAATAAATTATCTTTTTCGACAAATTTGGGATCGGTAACGCAGTTACCTACTCTCTTTTCTGGAGGAGTATTTAAAGCATAATTGTATATAGAAGTACCTGTTCTCATCATCATGTAGTTTAGAAGAGGTTGATCCACTGCCATGGGATAGATAATCTCTGACTCTCCTGAACGCAATTGTTCCAGAATCCAATTTCTCTTTTCTTCCTCAAATAAGTTTTTTTTAGAAGCATAGATTCCTGAACAGAAAATCTCTTTTTTGATCCGTTCTTCGGAGAATATTTTCAGTAACCTTGGCGAACTAACTTCATAGACGTGCGAGGGATCTTTATACTGATAATCGTAGACAACACAATCATAATCGTCTAGCTTTTCCCAGAAATAGTCTATGGGAGATAAAAGTAAGGTATCCGCATCCATATAGACAAATCGGTCAAAGGGGCCGTCAAAGGCACAGTAGCGACGATGGGTACCAAAACGATGATAGCCATTGCTTCCCGCTTGCTCCCACCTGATGCGGGCTGTAGGATGGGAATCCCAGGCTGCTTTGGCAAAATTATCCCACCTCTCCATCGACTCCCGCTCGCGATACAGTTCAACTTGGGGGCGTTGAGCGATTAACTTGGCAATTTCCTCGGTTTGGTCATCGTAGGGGTAGACACAAACTGGTAAGTCTTTTCCCCCATTCGCCTCAATGCTATTCAGCAGAGCCACTAGCTGATCGTAAACCCGATCGTTAGCCAAAGTACAGATTCCGTTGCTCATAAGTTTTTACTGCTCCCATCTAAAAATATTTATATCACAGTTAACCGATTTAGAGACCGGCTCCGGCAAGACCTAGCAACGAATTAGGTTGAGATATTGCCTGTCCTTAGAGTCCTCGTGGCTTGAAAGGAGGGAACAGGAAAGGAACAAAATACTAACTTTATCCTTGGCGGTGAAATTGTTGTATCTTGACGGACTTGTAGCCCTGGCCACAATTTACTTGACCGTAAGCGTTGAGGATTTTCCTTTTCCCTGAGATTGACAAGAAAAGTTTCCCTGAGTAGAATAGCGGAAACTCCTTGATAAATCTTAACCCATGAAGACGCTTGGAAAAGTAGGTATATACTGTTTAGCTAATGATCAGGTTTTGGAATGGATGATTCCTTTCTTAGAAAGTCTCAAGGCCTATGAGCCTGAATGCCCTCTATATGTTATACCTTTTAATGATAATATATCCCAACTAAGTAAAATTTCTCAGAAATACAATTTCAATTTTTATCGCGATATAAACTTGGAGCTATTAGATGGAGTGGGAGCAAAAGTAAGGGGTATCGACGATATACATAATCACAGATTTCGTATTTTTTCCATCTTCTGGGGACCCCTAGAGCATTTTATCTTTCTAGATTCTGACATTATTGTTTTAGATAGCTTGCAAGAGCTGTTCCGAACCTATATCAACTCTGAATTAGAATTTATGTACTACTATAGGGGTATATTCGATCAGGTCTATAAAGAGGGGGAGTTTAGAGATAAAATGATCCGAGAGCATAGGGCAAATGGTTTCAACGCAGGCTCTTTTATATCTTCCCGGGGAGCTTTTAGCCTAGATGATATTCAAGAGTTGGCTGAACAAGCAGCCACAATCAGACAGCATTTTGCTGATAATTGTATTGTCCAGCCTTTTGTCAACTACTGTGTGGATATTAAGGGGCTGAAAACCCAAGCCATTACTGAGGCTATCCCCGATCTAGGCTCCGAGTGGGCAAAATTCAAGATAGAGTTTGCCGATAATACTCACAAGGTAAATGGGAAAAGAATACTATATACCCACTGGGCAGGCTTTGGTCACGGGCCAAATATGCCCAATCGCGATCTGTTTCTTAAGTACAGGCTGAAGAATTTATCTTGGCCTTGGCGCTGGCAATATGTGATCCGCGATCACCTGACCACAATTTTCCGCACTTGGAAAAGTAGGCTAAGTAAAAAACTCAAAGGTTTATTAGGCAAACCCGAGACTAAACCCCTATGAGTGCAAGATATGCTAGAGAACGATCCCATTTTTGAGCTCGGCAAAGTTTCCGTATTAATTCCCTGTTATCAGCATGGACACTTACTTGCTCAAGCAGTGGAATCTGTTTTGAGACAATCTTATCAAAACTATGAGATAATTATTGTCAATGATGGCTCCACCGACAACACCCATCAGGTAGCCCAAGAATATACCCAGAAATATCCCCAGCGGATTAAGTATTTATATCAAGAACAACAGGGGCAAGTAGCGGCCAGGAAAAACGGCAGCGCTTTGATCAGGGGCGAATTTCTAATCACTTTAGATGCCGATGATCTGCTCGCTCCGTCAATGATGGCCAAGTGTGTAGAAAGCTTAAGCAAAAACCCTGAAGCAGCCGCTGTGGCCTCTAACGTTTGGATGATGGCGGAAGATGGCCAGACTATACTAGGCCAGCTCGATCAAAGTGAAGTTCCTAGCTGGCCCAATATTCTGGAGCACAATACTTGGGGGGGGATTGCGGGCATTATGATCCGCTCCCAGTCTCTGCAAAAAGTAGGCTGGTTCAATTTCGATGGTACTGCGGGGGGTGAAGACTGGGATATCTGGATTCGCTTCGCCAGATCCCGTCAGAAATTGCTGCATATACCTGATTTTTTAGCTCAATACCGTCAGAATTGTAGCTCTCATAGTCGGCAAGGACTCAGGGTCTTAAAAGGGATATTACAGGTTTTGGATTGCTTAACCAAGGAAGATCCGCGCCTGATTCAGCTAGAAAACGTCCATCCCCCCATTGATATTTCTTACTACAATCAACTCCGTAATCGAGCCGTTTTTTTTAACTATGGTGTCGCCTTAGCGGCGGCAGAAGGTGAGGAGACTCTCCAAGATATCTTGCAATACTTTGTGCCATCTGATTTAGATTTAGAAACTCTAGCAACTGCCTATATTAAGGGGCTCATTTTCGTCAGTCGAGTGCAAGGAAACACTAACATTTTTTGTCCAGATTTTCAAGATGATGCCTTAGGCAATGCGCTAAGTTACCTAGAAAATAAAATCTCTGAAGATACGGCCAAGTTGTTGAGGATTAAGATAGCAGAAAATTTAATCACGCAAATTCAAAGATCTACCAAAAATTCTAATCTATTCAAGAGTAAAATAAAAACTATCCTGATTAAAATTAAGCAAAAGTTATCAGCTCTGGCAAACCTAAATAAGACGTAAACAACTCCTCTGCCGATTCCTAAAGAGAGGGTATAAGAACTGACTTCAGGCTAAGGAAAACCCCTATAGATCAAATATTTTCTGACTTAATACCCACTGCTTGTAAATCTCTATTGTAGTCCGTCTTTAATCCTCCCCCTAAAAACAGCCTAACTTTCTCAGAAATCCTCGTCCACTTTACCGCTAAAGTAACCAAGACCACCTTGATCCGATCGCTTTGGTTGGGAATTCTGGCATCTTTGTAGATAGCCAGAAGATCGTTCAGGTTAGGCCAATCTCGCCAAATATCACCGATTAAGCCCCGGAAACGGTTTAAATTAGACCGATGGGGGTAACTGATTAAATTGATCTGATGCAATCCCCCCATGACCCTTATGGTTCTAGACCTTAAGGAAGGCCAAGTTTTGCGAGCAGGATGTTTGACTAGGGCTTTTGGGGCATAAACTACTTGATAACCTGCGCTACTAACTCGCCGTCCCCATTCTAAATCTCCTCCCGAGGGAAGAGAGAGATTGAAAAATCCTACGGTTTCAAAAATCTGTTTAAAAGTAAAAATATTAGCAGTTGCGCCAAATTTCATCTTCGTAACTAATTCTTCTTGGGGTAAAGCTGTAATCATCTCAAAAAGCTCAACCGCGTTGGCTTTGCCTTCGATTTCGGGAAAAACCTCAATATGACCTGCAACCAAACCACAATTAGGAGTATTGACCAAATCCTCTACCCCCTCTCTCAGCCAGTGGGCATCGGGAAGGCAGTCAGCATCAGTAAAAGCAATGATTTCACCCCGGCATTCCCTAATCCCCGTGTTGCGGGCAGCAAATTGCGTGGGGATGGTTTCTACCAGATAAGAGGCTCGAGGAAATCGAGCCACGCAATCTTTAATGCTATCATCGGGCCCGTTATCGACAACAACGATCTCCCAATCGTCCGTAGGATATATTTGTCGCTCAAGAGCTTCTAGGCAAGTTTTCAGACCCTCTACATCATTAAAAACAGGAATAATAATTGAGACAAAGGGGAAAGTCATAAAATACTTAGAGATCAATCGTCCCAGTTGGGCATCTTCTAAAAAATTACCTCACAAATCCCAGTCTTGTCAACTAACTCTATAAGACTAGGAACTGGGGTGGGGTTTAAACTGCCAAAAGGGGTAAAAAAGCTGTGAAGATGTTATAATAAGCCCCGTCCCGTATCTAAATGGTTAGAGGCAAGATTAATGGCATCTCCTACTTGTTCGCTTTGGTTTTTTGTAGCGCGGACTGACTTACCATTTATGATGCTTACTATCCCCCATATAGTTAAGATGTGTAATTTTCCCTTTCAAGAAAAAGTGTTAGCCATAGACACGGCTGCTTTGAGTGGGGAAAAAGTTGATCGTCCTGGTATTGGTACGATGGAAGACTTACGCCAATGTGCACAAACTTTGCTGCACAAGGGTGTGGTTGACCGGATTGTAGATTTTAATTACGATTCCAGGTATCAAGAACGATTATATCTAAAACATTTCGGCAGTGCCATAAAACCTACTCATAACTATAAAGGCTATCCGATCCTTGGCTCGATTTTTAAGATAGAAGAATGTCAGAGTGACTATCTGCTGCATTTTGATAGCGATATGATGATGTACCAAGAGCCAGGCTACAAATGGATTGCTGAAGGAATTGATCTGATGGAAGCAAATCCTCGGATTATGTTTGTCCGTCCTATGACAGGACCGCCCACCTCTGATGGTAAGTTTTTTGAATCAGATACGGGCAAATTAAATCCTCAAGGTTTTTATGAATTTAAATATTTTGGAAGTCGCCTATATTTGCTCAAATGTAACCGGTTTGATGAGTTATTACCCCTGCCTATCATCTGGTATAATGAATATCGGCAGCAGTTTGTAAAAAATTGGCCAGAAGGGATGAAAACAGCCCTAAATATCTGGACTGGAAAGGGAAAATTAGATTCTTGGGAAATTATGGTTTCTGAGAAGCTCAAACAGACGGATTATCTGAGGATTAACCTCACCAACCCTAGAGCTTGGAGTCTACACCCGAAAGAGAGAAGCCCTGCTTTCATCGCAGCTTTACCATCAATTATTGCTAGGATAGAAAGGGGCGATTTTCCAGCCAAACAAGCGGGATTTTATGATTTAATTTTTGACCTGTGGGTTTAGCTCTGAATCATCCCAAGGCTATCAGAACATTAAATTGCGGTTCTTCGGTTTGTCTGATGCAATGTACAGGATTATAAGGAATGAAACTCTTATAGAGAAAGGCATTCAGCGATTTTTGTCAATTGTTTTTTATCTAGAGGGAACTAATCAATTAAGTCTCTTGCCAGATAAGGATTTAGTCGATTTATGCCCCCCTATCGAACCATAACAAGTAACGAAGAGCCGAATAATTTGACGTGCTGTCACCCATTTTACCTTAGCTGACAATAAGTACCTAAGCAAAATTAATTACACACATCTAACCCCCCCTTGCCTTTTGCCTTTTGCCTTTCTTCACTAGGAAATTTATTTTGCACGACTACTTAATTATAAATTTTTATTTCCCTTGAATTCCCTATTCTAAAAACAGAACTATCTTCCTGAATTAACCCCGTTCGTTCTCAGCCAATCCCTTTGATTGCTTGAGTATTTATAATTAATTTGTCCCACCAGTTGTTTTTTTTGTGATCGCCTGTCCCTGAAAAATAGTCACTTTCTACTATATTTTGCCTTCCAAAATCGGGGTTAATGCTCTATTTATTTCAAAATGAGAATTGCTGGATATTCAGCCAATTCTACTTATCCTGACTTCCCACACCCCACACCCTAGGAAAAACTTTTTGCCGCAAACCCTAGATACAGATTTTGGGCGGTGGATTGGTTGTGATAGAAATATAAATATCGATCGCTTGCTATCAATCTTGATGAAAAGACGATATTTTCTGGCTTTTATCGGCTCAATTGTCCTTAGTTGCTTATTATCTCTAGGAATAAACCTTTTTTCATCTACTATCGCCACCGCGCAAACCCAGACAATTCTAATTTCTGCCGCCGCTAGTCTCAAAGATGCCCTAGAAGAAATCAAGCCGGGGTTTGAAAAAGCCCATAGTAACATTAAAGTTAATTATAACTTCGGTGCGTCGGGAGCTTTGCAACAGCAAATTACACAAGGTGCGCCGGCCGATGTTTTCCTCTCGGCTGCCACTAAGCAAATGGACGCTTTAGCAAAAGCTGGTTTAATCGATACAACTACCAGAAGAAACCTGCTCACTAATCGCCTAGTTTTAATCGTTCCCAAGAATTCCGCCCTAAAAATCAGCGATTTTCCTTCCCTGACTAACAGTAATGTCCAAAGAATTGCCGTGGGTGAACCGCGCAGCGTTCCCGTCGGTCAGTACAGTGAAGAAGTTCTGAAAAATCTCGGCATTTTAGAGCAAATAAGAGCAAAACTGGTCTTTGCCAACTCTGTCCGTAATGTTCTCGCCGCCGTAGAGACTGGTAACGCCGATGCTGGCATTGTTTACCTCACCGATGCCAAAATTTCCGACCGGGTAAAAGTAGTGGCTACGGCTGCCAATAATCTCCATTCTCCGATTATTTATCCCATAGCTGTGATTAAAGCCAGTAAAAACCCGCAAGCTGCCAAGACTTTCGCCCAATATCTCACCAGGGCAGCCGCTAAAAACATTTTTGAAAAATTCGGCTTCGGAATAGCCAGATAAACAATGCCAGACTTTTCCCCCCTATGGATATCCCTGAAAACCGCCACCATTGCCCTGATAATCATCTTTTTTCTCGGTGTTGCCGCCGCTTATTGGATGTTAGGCTATCGTGGACGGTGGAAATCCCTAATCGAGGCAGTTTTCGTCGCACCCCTAATCTTGCCCCCGACGGTGCTAGGCTTCATTTTACTGCTCCTATTCGGCAAAAACGGATCCTTAGGACAGTTATTAGACCTATTTAACTTTCGCATCGTTTTTACTTGGTATGCCGCCGTTATCACCGCGACGGTGGTAGCTTTTCCCCTGATGTACAAAACCACCCTCGGCGCTTTTGAACAGGTGGATGCCAATCTTTTACAGGTTGCCCGCACCCTAGGAGCATCGGAAGGGAAAATATTCTGGCGCGTACTTTTGCCCCTCTCCTTCCCCGGGGTATTAGCAGGATTAACCCTAGCTTTTGCCCGCGCTTTGGGGGAATTTGGGGCGACTTTGATGTTAGCCGGTAATATTCCGGGGCAAACTCAAACTATCCCGATGGCGATTTTCTTCGCTGTGGAAGCAGGAGCGATGACTGAGGCTTGGATATGGGTGTTTATTATCATATTAATCTCCCTATCGGGTATTATCGCCGTTAATCTCTGGCAAAGTCAACGCAAACAGCAATTAGGACGACTGGGAGAAAGCAAACCTAACGAGATGGAGGACTGGCTGCCACCCTGGGAGGGTCGCGATTTTGCCCTTTTAGCAGCTGAAAATCAGCATTATAGGGATAAAATAGGCTTATTTGTCGATATAGAGAAATGTTTACCCGGTTTTAACCTCTCAGTCACTTTTAACTGCCAAAATCAGCCATTAGGACTATTAGGGGCTTCGGGTTCGGGAAAAAGCCTGATTTTGCGATCGCTGGCTGGGGTAGAAACGCCCTCAAGGGGCCGTATTGTCTTAAATGGTCGCATTCTCTTCGATTCCGAAAAGGGAATTAATCTCCCCAGTCGTCAGCGTCGTATCGGTTTTGTGGTGCAGAATTATGCTCTTTTTCCCCATCTCACTGTAGCAGAAAATATCGCTTTTAGTCTCCCGAAAAACTTATCTAAAAAAGTTATTAAACAGCAGATTGCCAACCAATTGGAATTAGTGCAGTTACCCGGCATGGAAAACCGTTATCCCCATCAATTATCGGGGGGACAACAGCAACGGGTCGCCATCGCTCGCGCTTTAGCTAGTCGTCCGGAAGCTTTATTATTAGATGAGCCTTTTTCTGCCCTTGATACCCATCTACGCGCTCAATTAGAACGTCAGATGATCAAAACTTTAAGTAATTACGATGGCGTGACAATTTTTGTTACCCATAATATGGATGAAGCTTATCGAATATGTGAGAATTTATTAGTTATGGAAAAAGGGCGAGCAATTGCTAATAATTCTAAACAGAAAATTTTTGAGCGACCAGATAGCGTTAGTTTGGCCAAGATTACCGGCTGTAAGAATTTTTCCCGTGCTGTAATTATTAATAATCAACAATTGGAGGCCATTGATTGGGATGTTAAATTACACACCATCCCCGGAATTCCCGACTATTTAGCTTATACGGGAATTCGCGCCCATCAAATTATTTTTGGTCGAGATTTAAGCGATATTAATACTTTTCCCTGTTGGTTAGCTAATGCCATTGAAGGATCCCATCGGGTGACTCTCTATCTGAAACTTAATCAACCCTCCAACCATGACAGAGATTTTCATATCCAAGCAGAGTTATATAAGGATAAATGGTTAGAAATTAAGGAGCAAGCTTTGCCTTGGACTGTTACTTTATCTCCCCAGCGTTTATTGTTATTAAAATAAACAGAGATTTTGATGCTAAGTAGGTAGGTGTAAAAATTTTCAGACACCCCCCTTATCAAGGGGGGCAGGGGGGATCGGCACCCCCTTATCAAGGGGGGCAGGGGGGATCGGCACCCCCTTATTAAGGCGGGATTAAGGGGGGATCGGCACCCCCCTTATCAAGGGGGGCAGGGGGGATCGAACCCAAAATCTATCTTCAATAGAGTTCTAATATAATTAGAGGAGGTTGATCAAAGGGGGTTTATGGACGATAAAACCACAAAGCCGGAAGAATCCGAATCTGAACAGAAAAAAGAATCAGATTTTGACCAGGAAAAGCAACAGGCTCAAGTTTGGACGGGAAAAATCACTGCTTTTGTTGCCCATCAACTCCGAACCTCCGCTCCTTCCCTTCCAATTATCGGGGGTAGCATTACAGGCGGCTTAACTTGGCTTAGTCAACATGACACGGTTAAGACGATTATTGTCGGGGGAGTCACTTTTATCGTCGCGGGCTTTTTTACCTACGGATCAGCCTGGAGTCAAGGGTTTTTAGAAATAGCAAGAACCAAAGGTAAAAATCATGGTAAAGGTACAGCTTTAAGCTTTTTTGTTTGGCTAGACAAAAGACTGGAAAAAATACGTTGGCAATTAGCTAATCCTGACGGGAAATATTTAATTAAATTACGGGATTCAGATTGTCGTTATGATGATATTGAAGGGATTGAAGATGCAATCTTTGGTTTTTCTACCCCAGAACTAGAAGAAATTTTTATTAATTTGGATCTGAGTCAATTAGAACTGCGCTCAGAAGAAGAATCTAAAGGTACGGGGGATGATATTTGGGATTTATTGCGACGGGCTAAAAAGAGGACAAATTTACGGTTGTTAATTCTGGCTCCTGGTGGACGAGGAAAAACAACTTTATTGCGTCATTTAGCCTATAACTACGCTCTAAAACAACCCAAACAAAATGCACCTTTTTTAATTCCTGTCTTTTTACGTTTACGGAGATGGCAGGAAGTGATTACCACCACAGAAGGATTGGATTTACCAACCTTAATTGAGCGACATCTTAAACAAGATATTTCTCAAGAATTAGATTTACCTCAGAACTGGGCTAAAAGTCATTTAACCCGTCAGCGAATGTTAGTGATGTTTGATGGTTTTGATGAAGTTAAACCCGAATATGCCGAAAAAGTCAGTCAATGGATTGGCAAACAGTGGCAAGATTTTCGCCAAAACTATTTTATTTTAACTTCTCGTCCGAAAGGCTATCAAGCGTTTAGCTCTGAGCATAAACCTCGGCAAAAGGTGTTTATTAATGAATTTACCGATAAAAATATTCGGGATTTTGTGTATAAATGGTATTTCTGGCAAGAGCAGGAAACCAGAGTTAGCAGAAGTTTAAAAGCTAAACAAGAAGCTGCCGATAATAAAGCAAAGGATTTAATTAATCAGTTATTTGCTCTCGATGATTCCGGGGAAAGTTCTACTCTATTAGCCTTAGCGAGAAATCCCTTAAATCTGAATATGATAGTACAGTTACATCGGGCAAACTTTGGCTCGGGACAAAAATTACCTCAGCAACGAGTGGATTTATTTCGCCGAATTTTTGATCTGCAATTGATCACTCGCCCTCAAGCTAGGGGCATTGATATGATTTTAGATAACAATGAGGAAAATCATCGTCAACTGGTATTGCAACAGTTAGCCCTGAAAATGGGAAATACAACCACGATTGAATATTCGGAATTACTGAGTTCTATACAAAATTTTATTCAGGAATTGGGTTATCCTGAAAGCACTTCGGCTAAGGATTTTGTAGAGCGGTTAATTCATGTGAGTGAGTTAATTTTGAAAAAGGATGAATACTATGAGTTTGCCCATAATCTTTTTCAGTCCTATTTAATCGCTTTGGAAGTTAAACGGTTAAAACAAGAAAATTTACTCAAGGAAAATTGGGAGCAAAATCTCTGGTACGAGGCTTGCATTATGTATGCCACTTTATTGACTAATCCGACTGATTTTATTGTTCATTTTTATAATAAAGAAGATAATCCTAAAGCTCAGGGATTAGCGGAGCGATGTTATCGAGAATTACCTGTTAAAAAACGTCGAGGTTTGGAATTTTTAGAACAAAAACGACAGACTTCTCTCTTTACTCAACTAGAAACCTATCTGAAAAATGGGCAATGGCGCGAGGCCGATGAGGAAACGGCGCGGTTAATGTTGTTAATTGCTAAGAGGGAAGATGAAGGCTGGCTAGATGAAGAAAGCATTAACAACTTTCCCTGTGAAGAGTTACGCACGATTGATAAGCTCTGGGTAGATAATAGCCGCGGCAAATTTGGCTTTTCTGTGCAGAAAAAAGTCTGGCTGGATTGCGGTGGTGTCCCAGGGGAATACGATTATGATGTGTATGAAAAATTTGCCGACGAGGTGGGTTGGCGCAGGAGCGGAAACTGGTTGAGCTATGATGAGCTAACTTTTTTATTAGATGGAAGTGAAAAGGCACTCCTACCGATAGGCGCATTTAGGAGGACGCGCAAAATAATTGGTGGTACTCTTTTCTCGCGCAGCGACTTGTAACCTGTAATATATCACAGACTTATACATCTTAAACCAGTAAAAAGCCCCCCTTATCAAGGGGGGTTGGGGGGATCAAACCTATGCAATTAACCCATCATCTTAAACCAGTAAAAAGCCCCCCTTATCAAGGGGGGTTGGGGGGATCAAACCTATGCAATTAACCAATCATCATCATCTACCCTACAATCCCAAACTCGTAGAACGAGCTAAAGAACTCCGTAAAAATATGACCAAAGCTGAAAGAAAACTTTGGTATGAATACTTAAAAAATTTTCAATATAGAGTTCATCGTCAAAGACCGATTGATCAATTTATTGTTGACTTTTATTGCCCCGAATTAAAATTAGTGATTGAAATTGATGGTGATAGTCATAATAGGGAAGATGCTCAAGCCTATGACTTAGAAAGAACCCAAATTTTATCAGGTTATGGATTAACAGTAATCCGCTTTACTAATCAAGAAGTTTTGAGTAATTTTGAGGGAGTTTGTGGAGTAATTGGAAGTTTGATCCCCCCAACCCCCCTTGATAAGGGGGGCTTTGATCCCTCCTTATTAAGGGGCTTTGATCCCCCCAACCCCCCTTGATAAGGGGGGCTTTGATCCTTCTTGATAAGGGGCTTTGATCCCCCCAACCCCCCTTGATAAGGGGGGCTTTGATCCTTCTTGATAAGGGGCTTTGATCCTTCTTGATAAGGGGGGCTTTGATCCTCCGAATCCGGGCTGCCGCAAATACGGCGCTGAAAATGTCAGGTCTTACTCCACTCGATTAAAGCGCTAGTCAATCCTTCTAGGGTATATTCTCGCGCCTCGATATCAACACGACCAAATAACTCTTGACAGGTTTTTGAAGTTTGCGGACCGATAGAAGCCAGACAAACTTTTTCTAAGAGGGAATTAACCGATAATTCTGCCGTTTCTTGCAGCAATAACCGATAAAAATTCTGGACGGTTTTGGAACTGGCAAAGGTGACTATATCGACTTTCCCATCTCGAAACGCTTCCCAGATGCCACTATCCATGCGTGCCGGACATCCGGAATAATATGCGGCCACTTCCGTCACCTGACCAGCTTTGGCCGTTAATTCCTTAACTAATATCTCTCTGCCTCCCGTTTCCACGCGAGGAAAGAGGAATTTTTGCCCCCTAATCGGGTCGGGAAACTCGTTTACCAAGGCATCGGCGACAAAATCCCCTGGGATAAAATCTGCGTTTAATCCTCGTGAGTGCAAAACTTGGCTGGTTTTTTTACCCACCACGGCGATTTTTACAGTCGCTAAAGCCCTAGCATCTTTTCCCCAAAATGTCAAGCGATCGAAGAAAAAATTAACAGCATTGGCAGAAGTTAAAATCAGCCAATCAAACTCTTTTAACTGAGCGATGGCATCGTCTAAACCTTGCCAACGGTCGGGGGGACGAATCTCTAAAGCGGGCATTTCCAGGACTTCTGCGCCTTGATTTTGCAAAATTTCGCTAAATTGACTCGTTTGCTCGGCGGCACGGGTAATAACAATTGTTTTACCGCCTAGGGGTGGGGGAGAGGACATAATCGCCAGATCCACAACTTGACCAATGACCATAATAGAGGGTGAGAGGGACACCCCGGCGGTTTGAGCGAGAATATTTTCTAAAGTGCCGCGCCAAATTTGTTGATCCTTGCGTCCCGCCTGACGGATAATAGCGATCGAGTCGTGAATATTCCGCCCATTTTGGCATAATTTCTCGATAATTTGCCCTAAAGACTGACCGGCCATCAATAGCACAAGTGTATCAATTTTAGCTAAGGCTGACCAATCGAGAGACTCGGGATCGTGAGCGCTCAAGACCGCAAAACAGCGACTAATATCCTTTTCCGTCAGGGGAATTCCGGCCAATAAAGGAGCGGCTAAAGCGGAGGAAATACCGGTTATCAATTCAAAATCACAGCCAGCCTGCTTTAGGGCTAACATTTCAGGATATACTCGCCCAAAAACTCCCGGATCACCACTTTTAAGCCGAATAACTCGTTTTCCCTCTTGACAATAATTAACCAGTATCCGATTAATCTGATTCTGCTCGGCCCCGGGTTGTCCCCCCCGTTTGCCTACATCGACTAAAATACAGGTTTTCGGCACTAGGGAGAAGATTTGACTATCCACTAGGGCATCATACAGCAAAACCTCGGCCGTGGCTAAAATTGCTCGCGCTTGCAGGGTGAGAAAACTACTCTGACCGATTCCCGCACCGAGAAGATAAACTTTACCCCGGGGATGGACGACTGCTGACATAATCGCAAATTTGGGTTTAATCTTTAATTTAGCACTTGGAGAAGATGCAAATTACTAACGCAACCAGGGCAGCAGTAAAGTGACGAAATAATATACTAGGGGAGCGGTGAAGACATAACTATCGGTGCGATCAAGTATACCACCGTGACCGGGGATTAACTGCCCGGAATCCTTGACCCCGGCATCGCGTTTCATCATCGATTCGGTCAAATCGCCCAATAAACTGACAATACCAATTAATAAGCCCAAAAATAAGCCCGTCAGCTGCCAATAGGGCCAATCTAAATACCAAGCACCCAAATCGGCCACCGCTATACTGCCTAAAATGCCAAAAAAGGAACCTTCCACGGTTTTTTTGGGACTAATCAGCGATAAACTGGTTTTCCCTAACCATTTTCCCATGATATAAGCTCCGATATCGGCGGCCCAAATGCAACCGAAAGCTAGAAAAGTCACCGTCAAAGCGGCCGGGAATAATTTCGGTTCCATCCAGGATTCCGGCCAATATCCCATCAGGGGTAAGTTACTGGCCATAGCCACGGGACCACTTTCGGGAGAAAAACCGACGCGTAAACGAATCCAATAACTGGGTAAGTAACCACCGTAAAACAGACCGAGAATTGAGGTGGAAATGTCGGCAATTGTCGCCATTTTTGGCTGAAAGAGCAGATAAAAACAAATTAACGCTCCGGCCAGGGGAAACATGGCATCGGTGAGGGGGGCTGCCATAGTTGCCGTCAGTAGTAATAATTGGGAAACTACGAGAGTGGTTTTAGCGGCCGGTTCAATGCCTTTAGCGCGAACTAAGCGAAAATACTCTAATTGTCCCAAAAAGACGATAACACCGATGCCGAGGGTGAAATACCAACCCCCAACGATAATAATTCCCAGTGCGAAGGCAATAGCAAAAATAGCGCTGACAATGCGTGGCCAAGGCATGGTTAATCCAGAGAAATTAGGCGGCATTGTCATAATTATATAGATTAAGAAAACTTTATGGAAGGTTATCCCCAATTAAAGTTTATCGCCGCTCAGGATAAACATGGGATCAACGGCGGCAAAAACTTGGTGAATACCCCTAGTTTCTAGGCGATTTACTGCCGCTTGGACAATCTCGATATTACGCGCCTGTAAATTAGAAAAACCTTCGGAAAATTGATAGAGGGTTTCTAAATTATTGGCCGTAGCCACGATGCGGCCATTGGGTTTCAGGTATTGCCACACTTCTTGCAGGACCGATTTAATCGGTTTGCCGCCCTCGATACAGACGCGATCGGGTGCGAGGGATATATTGGGCAGACAATCGGGTGCGCTGCCTTCAAAAACGGTGACATTTTTTACCCCGAAGCGATCGCAATTACGGCGGATTAAACTGGCCACTTCTTCATCCCTTTCAATGGCAATAATCGGACTATTGGGGCATAATAAGCCAATTTCAACGGGAATAGTGCCGGTTCCTGCTCCTATATCCCAGAAAACCCCCCCATCACCTAACCGCAAAGCGGAAATCATCAATAATCTCACCTCGCGTTTACTCAGGGGAATCCCGGGCAAACGTTCAAACAGTTCATCGGGAATACCGGGGGTTTTATATAACCAAGTCATGGGGGGTCAATTATTGAGAAGCTTCACTACCAAGCATTATTATATAAGTTTGTCAAATTTTCTTTATTAAGTAAACAGGGACTTTTATAGGCATAAAACCCTGATTATAGCTCTAACAAGCTATTGTCTGTCATTAAGCTAAGACGTATTTTAACCCCCGATCCTTAGATTAGGTCAATCTCTCCCAATCCCTTTACTGTTGCAAGAGTGCCACAGTGCCTCATCTCAACAAGCAATTTAAATAGGCGGGCAGCTGATCTTAATGATGAGATAGGAAGTTTTTGTTTTGGCGGGTCAGTCGTCGGTCATCAACACCAAATTAGGTTACACTTCATCTTTATGGGAAAGGCCGTCATGATCCTTTTTCTTAAGCATAGATTGTCCTAATCAATTTCTTTTGGTATTGTCTATCAAATGTTACTAAATACTCTGGCTATTCAACCTTCCTAGCATCTGTCAGCCAAAAACCATAGACTAACTCCTGTTTTATCAACGATAACTCTAAGTGGCTGGTTATAATTAAATTAAAAATGGATTTTAGGTTCGATCCCCCCCGCCCCCCTTGATAAGGGGGGTGCCGATAGGCGGGGGGATCTACCCTTGATAATGGGGGTGCCGATCCCCCCTTAATCCCCCCTTAATAAGGGGGGCATCTGAAAGTTTTTAATACCTATCTAGTTATCATGTCTAATATCTATCGTCTTGCCCAGGGCCATTTAAACCTATTGGAAACCTGTCCACCGAGATTTCAAAAAGTCTATCTAGAGCAACTTAACACACCGGCTGACCCCGGGCAATTGGAGAGGCAAGAATGGGGCAGTCAGTTTCACCTATTATTACAGCAGCGGGAATTAGGGCTACCGATCATGTCCCTATTACGCGAAAATGAACAGTTAGAACATTGTTTAACAGCCCTATTAAAGGCCGCCCCGGCAATTGCCCAAAATCCGGGAGAAGCTAATCGAGAAGCGGAACATTGTCGCAGTTTAACTGTGGGTAATTATTTATTAACGGTTATCTATGATTTAATTTTACTAGAGAGCGATCGAGCGGTAATTTTTGACTGGAAAACCTACTTAAAACCTATCGATGCCGACAAACTAGCCAAAAATTGGCAGACCAGACTTTATCTGTATGTGTTGGCAGAAACTTCTGCTTATCCTCCTGATAGTTTATCGATGACCTATTGGTTTGTGCAGTTACCCCACAACCCCGAACAAATTACTTTTAACTATAATCGCAAACTACACCAAGGGACAGGACGGGATTTACGCCGTTTATTGAAGGATCTCGATCGCTATCTATCAGCATACCAAAATGATTTAGTCGATTTTCCCCATCGTCCCGATTGTCAACTTCATTGTCCCTATTATCTTACACAAGAGCGATCGGGCCAAATAGACTTACCCTCGATCGATGATATCCCTGAAATCAATCCTTTTGTCTAATTATTGCCAATTTTGTCAGATCAGAATTATAAATTCTCAACTCTGAATTCTGAAGATTATTTTTATTTATTCTCCCTTCTCCCCCACTTCCCACTTCCCACTTCCCCACTTCCTAATTCATACTTTGTGCTTTTTGTCAAAAAAACTTTTTCTTTGTAATAAAACTACATAAAAAAAAGATCATCGTTGTGGGTGAAATTGACTAATTTACCCGTCTTAATTAGGATTACCTTGTAGGTGTGGCAAGGGTTTCAACCATTGCTGTCCAAAAAAGCACAGAATAGCCCACTGTGAAATTCTATCAAATCGCTGTAACCATTGTAAAATCGTTGTTAAATAAAAATATTTCTCAATTAATTCTTAAGAATTTATAAATATTGCGGAATGTTAATTTAAATATTCTCAAGTTTTCGGAGTCAATAGATAATTTTTGCTTATCTTTGTCCAACATGGGGTTAGAAGTCAGGAGTCGGGAGTCAGAAGTCAGTATTCAGGAGACAGGAGATTATTTTTATGTATTCTTCCCACACCCCACACCCCGCCTCCCCACTTTCCCACTCTCGACAATTCCCCTTCTCTGCCGCGTTAACCATGGTCGATAATAATAAAAGACAGATCGATCGCTTGCGCTCATGACCGGCAACCACTACCAAACCTTAGAAATCAGCCATAAATCGACCCCTGACGAGATTAAACGGGCCTATCGGCGTTTAGCCAGACAATTCCATCCCGATAGTCAAAACGATAGTGCCAGTCACGATAAAATCGTCGCTATTAACGCCGCCTACGAGATCCTAAGCGATCCGAGACTAAGAAAGGACTACGATAACCAACTAATCGCCAATTCTCCCGAAAAACGCGCCCAACGCACCGCCACCGCCCAGGCAAATTACCATCGTTACAAAGAAGCAGTCCAGGAAGACGAAGCCCTGGTCAAACAGTGGTATAACCAGACCTATAGCCCGATTAATCGCCTGATCGGTCAAATTATCCGGCCTCTCAAAGGTCAGATCGATCACCTATCCGCCGATCCCTTCGATGATCAGTTAATGGCTGTTTTTCAAGACTATCTAGAAACCTGTCGCCAAAATCTCGATCGAGCCAAAACCCTCTTTTGCCAACGGCCCAACCCTGCCAAAATGGCCAAAGTGGCCGCTTCTCTTTACTACTGTCTCAATCATCTCACTGATGGACTAGAAGAATTAGAAACCTTTACCCTTAACTACGATGATCGCTCTCTCCACACCGGTCAAGAAATGTTTCGCATGGCCCAGCGTTTACAGGTAGAAGCTAAACAGATAGCCAGTCAGTGCCAAAATTAAATCTCTAGCCATGGGCAAAAAAAAAGACGAAAATAGATCAAGACCAGATTTACCCAATCCCTAGCTTAACCCCGATGAGAGACAAACAATCAGAAATTACCAATATATCCACCCCTAGAGATTCTGATCTTTATTCCTTGCCTCCCGCCGTCCAACGGGCTGCTAATATCCTTTTACGTCAGGGAAGAATCGGTTTTTGGACGCAGATTGTCCTAGGCGTAATTTCAGGGGTTTTATTGCTCATTGCTACCGCTAGTTTATTAGGGACGAGACAACGCACTTCCGGTATTGAAATCGGTGTTTTATGTGCCATTGGTGGGGCTTGTTTCTTGGTAGTTGCCATTTTCTTTTCCTCTCGTTACATGAAAATTGCCCGTCAAATGTTGGGGGGAGATCAAGATAGTCGCCCGAAAAAATCCGATACTATTCAGTTAATCCGTCAGGGTTTAATCGCTAATATTATCGGGATGTTTTTAACCATTTTGGGAGCGCAAGCCTTGGCAGGAATCGTCTTAATTAAATCCCTCAATGTTCCCCAAGGTACTTTTAATGTTGCCTCTAACCCCAGTCAATTTGTTAATTCCGTTGACCTGTTAATTGTGCAGGCTAATACTAATACAATTCTCGCGCACTTTACTGGTATTGTTACCTCTTTGTGGCTTCTTAATCGTATTACTTCTAAATAAATATGACCATGCAACGCACCCGTTTAAGTACGCTGGCTAATGTCACCAGCAGTCGATTTAATAGCTTTTTTGGTAATCCTTGGCGGCGGATTTCCCTCCAGATAATTTGTGTTTTATTTGGAGTTTTTTCTGGGCAAGCAATTGTCACTACTGCTGGCCAAACTGCTCAATGGGATGTCACCGCTGCCGGTTTATTACTGCTGTTTACGGAGGCGACTAGCCGGATTGTTTATCGAAAAAGTTCCCAGGCTAAACCAGCACCGATTCTGCGAGAATCTTTCAATTTACTAAAAATTGGTATCACCTATAGTTTATTTCTAGAAGCCTTTAAAATTGGCTCTTAAATCCCCAATTCAAAAATGAAACGGACGACTCCTTAAGAGTTGACAGAGAAAGTCTCATCAGGTTTTGTCGGATTAATACAACAACAACTAACATAGAACCAAGAAACTTACTCTACCAACTTGGTCAAGAGGGAAATTTATTGACTATAAACTACAGAATAAAGGCGGTAACTGCGCCTAGGGAGTCGAGGTAGTTCACTATGTTTCAAAATAGCTCCAGTGAAGTTAGTATTCTCCCCATGGACGAACATAATCAAAAATTAGTTAATTATGTTCATCCTGCCGATTGGCTCAATCCCCAACCCCAAGATTGTTATGATTTAGTTGTCATTGGTGGGGGTACTGCGGGTTTAGTCGTAGCGGCGGGGGCGGCGGGTTTAGAGATAGGTTTAAAAGTGGCTTTAGTGGAAAAACACTTAATGGGGGGAGATTGCCTCAATTTCGGTTGTATTCCTTCTAAATGTTTGATTCGTTCCTCTAGAATTATCGGGGAAATTGAGAAAGCCAAAAAATTGGGAATTGATATTGGAGATACTAGAGTAGATTTTGCCAGAGTAATGACCAGAATGCGGCAAATTCGCGCCGATATTAGCCATAATGATTCGGTGCAACGTTTCCAAAAACTAGGTATCGATGTCTTCTTGGGTAGCGCTCGTTTTTTAGGACAAAATGCTGTGGAAGTGACGGGAAAAACCCTCGATTATAAAAAAGCTGTCATTGCCACTGGTGCTGGGGCCTTTCATCCCGATATCCCCGGACTAAAAGAGGCGGGATTTTATACCAATGAAACAATTTTTTCCCTAACAGAATTGCCTCCCCGATTAGCTGTTATCGGTGGCGGGCCGATTGGTTGTGAATTAGCCCAAGCTTTTCAACGGTTAGGCGCACAGGTGATTTTATTTCATAATTATTCCCATCTTTTGAATAAAGAAGACCCAGAAGCAGCCGAAATTATTGAGAATACTTTCCTGCGGGAAGGAATGCAATTAATTCTCTCTTGCCAAATTGAACGGGTGACAAAAAATGAGCGGGGTAAAACGATTGAATATACTAGCAACGGCCAGGGAGCAACTATCACCGTTGATGAGATTTTAGTCGCTGCCGGCCGGGAGCCTAATGTGTCAGGATTAAATTTAGAAGCGGTGGCCGTGGAATACGATACTCGTCGGGGAGTCAAAGTTAATGATTATCTGCAAACTACTAACCCGAAAATTTATGCGGCCGGTGATATCTGTATGGATTGGAAATTTACCCATGCTGCCGATGCAGCCGCCCGTATTGTGATTAAAAATACTCTCTTTTCTCCCTTCGGTTTCGGACGCGATAAGCTCAGTAATTTAGTTATGCCTTGGGTCACTTATACCGACCCAGAAATTGCTCGTGTGGGCATGGATGAAACCCAAGCACAGACCCGGGGATTGGTCACTAATACTATTAAAATTCCTTTGAGTATAGTCGATCGAGCTATCGCTGATGGCGAAACGGACGGTTTTTTAAAAATTATTCACAAACAAGGTTCCGACCAAATTTTAGGAGCCACTATCGTCGCCTCCCACGCCGGTGAGATGATTTCCGAAATTACCACCGCTATGGTTGCCAAAATCGGATTGAGTAAACTCTCTACTGTTATTCATCCCTATCCCACCCAAGCGGAAGCGATTAAAAAGGCCGCCGATGCCTATCGTCGAACTCTCTTGACTCCTAATAGTCAAAAACTCTTGGAATTGTTGAGTAAATTATCCCGTTAAAATCAATGATTGCCACCGGAGAACTGCGGCAGAACTTTGAACAATTCTGGCGGGAAGCAGCCGCACAGTTGGGAAACGCCCAATCCCTCACCGAACGGAGGCCGGGGAAATGGCAAGAGTACCAGTTGGAGAAATACCAACCCCTGACGCAGCTCTGCCCTTTTTAGAATACAAGTAAACGGTGAAAACCTTCTTGCTCAAAATGGCGATCGGTGGTTAATGCTTCATTAATATTGAACTGACGCATCAATAAAAAGCTAACTGCATCACATAAGGAATAAGTCTTATCTTGCCGTGCCATCAATAGTTTGACCGCAGCACGATGTAAAGGCTCTTCTATCCAAACTGTCTCGATATCTGGATTTTCTAGCAAATCGGTGATAAATTCTAGGGTAGCTAAACGCGGGTAACGCCGAACTTGAGCTAGAGCAACTAACTCTGCTAAAACGTAACTGTGGGTGATGCTTTTACCTGCACTATCTAACAATTGGACAGCTTCTTCATGTCCTGGTTGATCACGATAGACATAGCAAAGTAACCCAGAATTATCGAGGAGTATCACCGATTTCATGTCTCCTCATGAGTATCTCCATACTCTCTCCCTAAGTCAGCATCAATGCTTTCATTATCTGCTCCTGTCGGATAGCCGCTAATTGAGCCAGCGTGCGCTCGAAAGCGTTGACGTGCTGCTTCTTTTTCCGCTTCCGTGCGTTGGTCTTTATTTTTGTTCAAGCGATACTGTCGCTCTAGGGAAGTTGTTACTAATTCTGACAGGTCGATACCTAATATTTTAGCTTGCTGTTGCAAGGCGGCATAGACTTCATCGCTCAATTCTAGGGTTAAGACTTGACTCATTTGGCTGTACCTTCATTGTGGCTATTGATTAGATTAATTTCTTTTTTAACTCTTTGACCATTATAACCTCGGACATCAGCTTGTCTCTTCACAGTAGCACTGTAGGGTGGGTTAGTGACAGCGTAACCCACCGCATATTAGGAAATTGATGGTGCGTTACATTAACATTAACGCACCCTACGAAAGCTTATAAGTCATCTTCCGATAATCGAGCTATTTTCATAATTGATTTTAAAGTTCCAATTTTTAAGTCCTGATTGCGGTGTACAGGAATAGATAGAATTTTATCTTCATCCTCCTTTTCATAAATATGGTGACTACTGGTAATTTTTTTGAGTATCCAACCTTTTTTTTCGACAATTTTACAGAGTTTTTTCCTTGATATTGATTTCATACAGCAATTTCAATCACTTCTGACCTAGATTCAGGTTATTTGCTTTCATTGGCAACTTCTAACCAGCCTTGTATGGCATCTTGGAGGTTATCGACAACTTCGTCCATACTATCTCCTTCTGTTATACAACCGGGCAGAGCGGGAACTTCAGCCCAGTAACCGCCTTCTTCGGCTGGATGAATAATAGCTTTGATTTTCATCAGGTTCAGAATTTTTGAAAACTTATCTCTTATTTTAATATCAATATGGAAGTTGGGTTTCCTTGCGTCAACCCAACCTACAGGCTGACTGTTACAGATTACGGCTTCGATGGTATCGGCTAAGTAGTGCGTTTTCAGCCTTGTCAGGAAAACAGGGCTGGAAATTTTCGATTCAATACAGGTATCACTTGTCCTGTACTCAGCCAATATAAGGGTTCAATCAGGTTATAGGGTTGCCATTTCTCCGAATCTCTGAGAACTGACAGGAACTCCCCGTGAATGATGCGGTTTGCCCGATTAGGACGCGGATCATTTTCTCCTAGCACTCCAAATGAAGAAATAGCGAAAAATTTTAAATTTTCTTTTGGTATTCTTCTCCTTAATATATCTGTGGTTCTTGGTAAATGAATTTCAAATAAATCAGACTCAGGATTAAGTCTTCCTGGCCAAAGCTCTATTCTTTCACATTTACTCATTGCTACTGCTAAGCGAAAGTTTTTCATTCTTTTATATTCGTCGATTAGTTTAGTTAGATTCTCCACAATACGACTATATTGTCTATCACATTCTTCTCGCTGCCATGCTGGCAACAAAATCAGACATCCTACTACATCAGGACTTAAATATTCTTGCCAAAATTCTCTGTACCAAGGGTGCAGGTGCATACTAGGTTCATCAATCTCTCCTGGATAATCTTTAAAAACTAGATATAGATCTAGCTCGGTTTTAGAAAATCTTCTTTTTATTTTTATGCCGAAACAAACCTCTATTGGGATGACTGTTGGTGAAAATTCCCCCTCTAAAAGAATATTTTTCGCTTGATATTGAAGTCTAAGCGCACCATCATCACGAGGGTGAATCTCATAATCTCTCTTTTCTTGCAGAACATCCTTCAGCTTTGGCCAATAAGATAATCCAGCTAAATAAGTCGTTTTTCCAGATGCTCTAGGTCCGATAATTACAATATTGTTGCTACCCATATCAAGAAAATTGCTGAATATCTGCTACTGTAACTTAAACAAAAAACAAATCGATAAAAGTCTCAACCCCAAGTAGGGATTGGGATTTACTTCGAGAAACCCAAAATCGCTGAAACCTAGATATATCAAGGAAACTAGCAGATCAAGGTTAACGTATTGTCCCGTAAGGGTTTGAGCCTTTCCGTCTGACCGAAAATGCCTAAGTCCCACTACTTGGATTCATTTTACAGAAGATCGCATAAAATAGGAAGAAAAGCCTTTTCAGCAATGCCACCGATGCAGAAACTTACACAGCGTTTAGTTCAGTGGATACCTTTTGGTACAGCTTCCCTATGGACGCTGGATTCTGTTAAACAAGGATTGACGCAGGGAGAGTGGACACAAACTCTGATTCCAACCTTCGTAACGGCGTGTTCGTCTCTCTGGGTTAAGTTTAGTGGCAAGTTTATGGAAACCCTAGAGGAAGAAGCAGAAAGACGAGGGGAAACGAGTGCTCAAACGTTGATTAGGACAATTAATAATATACCATCTAACTTGATACAACTGCGGTCAAAACGAAACTTCCTTAACAAATATTACCAGCAACTCATCTACATCTGTCGGGACTATCTTACCCAGGGATTGGATAAAGACCGCATCTTGAAGTTGGAAAAGGTATTTGTCCCACTCAAGATGGCGACCAAAGAGGCAGTACAGGTCGATCCCAAAATGATTCAGGCGGTAGATAGAAGCGCCAAGAACCCCAAAGAAAAGCAAATTTGGGACTTTTTAGCAGCCATGCAAAATGAAGCAGCTTTCCGTCCCATAGTTATTTTAGGCGCACCGGGGTCAGGGAAGACGACTTTACTCAGGCACATTGCCCTAACTTATGCTACCCAATCTCAACGCAAGATTCACCCGCAAGCACCAAAACTGATTCCCGTGTTGCTGTATCTTAGAGAGGTGAGTCAGGAAATTGAGTTGAGTCAGGAAATTGCCGCTCATAAATTGACTTTACCAGAGTTAATTACCCAACAAATTAAAGGACAACGTAAGATTGATCCCCTCAACCCACCGTTACATTGGTTTGCGGATAAATTACGTCAAAAACAATGTTTGGTACTGTTAGATGGATTGGATGAAGTTGCAGATGAAACTCAGCGCCAGAAAGTTAAAAATTGGGTAGATGAACAGATTCAAACATATCCTGATACGCTTTTTTTGCTAACCTCTAGACCTTACGGTTATAGAAGTGCGCCGCTACAAGAAAGTGTAACTGTGCTAGAGGTAAAACCGTTCAACCTTAAACAAATGCAGCAGTTTGTTAATAACTGGTATTTACAGACAGAAATTATTAGTCGTGCGGGGGAAGAAGATTTAGGGGTGCGTGAAGAGGCGAGAGAACAAGCTGAGGATTTAATTGCGCGTATCCTCAATAGTAAGCCTTTAGCAGATATGGCAGTAAATCCTTTACTACTAACCATGATTGCCACTGTACACCGGAGGGGAAGTGCTTTACCCGGTAAGAGAGTAGAACTATACAAAGAAATTTGTCAAGTATTATTAGAAAAGCGACACCGTGCTAAAAAACTTGCTATTCCCTTAATAGCCACACAAAAGCAAGCTGTATTACAAGTGTTGGCGTTGATGTTAATGCAGAATAACACCAGGGAGTTTAAATTATCAGAAAAAGCACCGTTGATTCAAGCTAAATTAAGAGAAGTAGCGAGTAGTGAAATTACAGCAGAGGAGTTTATTAAGCAGGTGAGAGATGTCTGTGGTTTGTTGGTGGAGAAAGAGAATGATGTCTATGAATTCGCTCATTTGAGTTTTCAAGAATATTTAGCAGCAGTTGAAATCAAAGAAACTCAGCAAGAGAAGCTATTACTTGACAATATTAATCACTCTTGGTGGCACGAAACTATTCGTCTTTATGCGGCTCAAAGTAATGCCACTAATATAATTAGTGCTATATTGAACATGGAAGAACCGACTGTTGACACAATGGCACTTGCTTATGAATGTCGAGATGAAGGCTTAAGTGTTGATGAATATGTCAAAAATAAATTAGATGCTAAATTAGAAGAGGATTTAGAAAGTCATCCATGAGTTATAAATTATGAATTGTAAATTATCAAATTTGAATTATGAAAGACACATTTAAACAAGCAGCTAATGTTCTCTTAAAAAGGAGGCTAAATAATTTGTTGCGTATTGATAATAATCTATTCATTGATAAGAGTTATATTACTTGTGCCGAATATCAGTTGTTTATTGATGAGAAGAGAGAATTAGGTGAAAGTTATCAACCCGAACACTGGAAAGGTTATAGATTTCCACCTGGATATGCTCAAAAGCCAATTACTGGAATAAGAGCAAGTGATGCAGAAAAATTTTGTGAATGGCTGACCCAAAAACAGTCGGAATTAGGATTTAGATACAGAATACCTACATTAACTGAAATAGAAGAACATCCAGCCCCAGAAAAGCAAATAGGATGTTGGGTAAAAGATGGAGAAAAAAAGAGAATTTATGGCATAGAAAAAGTTGAATGGCAACAATGGCAAATGAATTTGTTTGACTTGATCATTTCTACAAAGAATCCTCTAAAGAAGCTGGATATCATTTCTACAAAGAATCCTCTAAAGAAGCTGGATATCATTTCCATTTCCCTGGAAAAACTCGTTCTTGATCTAATGTTTAACTTGATCGTTTCTACAAAGAATCCTCTAAAGAAGCTGGATATCATTTCCCTAAAAAATCTTTCTCTTGATCTAACAGTTGATCTTAATTCTGTTCTTAATAACGTCCTTAATCCTAAGTTTAATTCTGACCTTAACCCCAAGCTTACTTCTGAATTAAACAGTGCTTTTAATCTCAGACTTAATCAAGTTATTAAAAACAATCTTGGTTATATTCTCGACTGTCTAATCGACAACGTTAATGACCGTAATCTTGATAGCATTCTTGAATATTTGCTTACCTCTGACCTTAATTGTAATTTATATCAGACTCTCTACTCTGTCCTTAACTCTAACCCCAATCGCATTGCTGATCGTGACCTATATAGTATTGTCTATAACTTACTTAACCCCGATCTTAATATTATTCTCGAATACGAACTTAACCATAAAGGCAATTGCGTTGTTGATTTATTTCGGTTTTATTCACTATTAGTATTTCTTATACTTTATTTATTATCAAATATTTATGATGCAGCCCTCAAAAATAATCAGGCTCTACGAGATGTAAAACTAACTGATACTAAATGTCAAAAATTGAGTAATCTTTATGCTGCCAAAAGCTATGAAGCTTTTAATCTTTATGCTTTCTTAAGATTGATAACTGAACGACAAACAGGACAAATGCCAGCTTGGGAAGGAATTCGGATTGTGAGGGAGAGAGTATCGCTTTGACAATCTAGTGCCAACAGACAATCCAAAATCCAAAATCCAAAATAAATATCACTTACCTGACCCGACTAGATCGGTTTGGGACTTTAGAATCGGGTTTTTTTAGTCAAGATAAGCAGTCTTGTAGCGTGGGTTAAGCGATGGCCAACCCCAACCTCAAAAGTACTGAGGACGATCGTCAAACACTATATCCCAACTAGCGATTCACAGGGGAAGGAGTCTCAGGTGGTTTCCCCTGTTTTAATCGGATAAACTAGGGATACCAGCTTTCATCAAGGCATCAGCATGACTACCAACGTAGCGAAAACTCAATGGCAATATTTAGAGAAGCGTCCTCATTCCTGGCGACAACAGCTTTGTTTTCAAGGCAGGAGGCTGAAAGCTTTTGATGTCTGGTCAGATATGATTGTCAATGACATGACTCCTCAAGAAGCAGCCCTTAATTGGGAGTTACCCCTAGCTGCCATCTATGAAGCAATTGACTATTGCGAGACGAATCAGCAGCTACTCAAGCAAGAAGCAGAAGAAGAACGCCACCGTCTGGAAGCAAAGGGGATTAGTGTTGAGCCTAAGATTATTGCTTGATGAGGACTCGCAAGCCCAACTTCTGGTTAAGTTACTTACGGCTGCCGGTCATGACGTACTGACGATCAATGAAATTGGTTTGGCTGGATGCACAGATAATGTCGTACTTGACTATGCCATACAGGAAAATCGGATTCTGCTAACTCATAACTGCGATGACTTTGAAGAGTTGCACCAAGCGAATCCAAGCCATTCGCGGATATTCGCGGTTTACCGTAACGCTAACCTCTTAAAAAATATGGGCTTCAAGGCAATTGTCAAGGCAATCGCCAATCTCGAAACTGCTAACGTCCCCCTTGCTAATCAGTTCATCTCCCTGAACCACTGGAACTATTAATTCTGGTTTGTCTCGATCTTGTCACACATCTTAACTTAATCTCTCCCTAACTATTGAAAACAAAAATACACTCTACCCCCCCGCACAGTATCCTACGCTACAATTTAATAAATCTTTACATTATTCTCCCTGACTAGGGATTCACATCGGATTTACACACCCTCGCCCAATATTTCGTCAAAACTTACCGAAAAATTGGGTTTAAAGCCTCGCCCTTTTAGGGCGACTTTATATGATGTATGCTCTTAAGAATAGGGGGCCGGGTAAGCAACCGCTTAAAAAACCCAGTCATCGCCGGATGAACGCACCGTTCAGACCTCGGCGTGAGCTTTTGTCGAACGCTGAGATCAGGGCAGCGCGGTCAAAAACGACATCGGTAAGATTGCCAACCAAATTATGATGGCTGTCACCTTGCATCGGGAAACCATTTTGATGCCAGAGGAAAGAAAAGAGGGTCATCAGTTGTCAGATTTGCGTTTTCAGTCCACTGATTACTGGAAAAGCTTCCCAACTCCCACTCTGCAATAACTACTGGCAGCCAGAAATAGGTTGGGTACTTATCATACTTTGTGCTTTTTGTCAAAAAAACTTTTTTTTTGCAATAAAACTACACAAAAAGAAGATCATCGTTGTGGGTGAAATTGACTGATTTACCCGTCTTAATTAGGATTACCTTGTAGGTGTGGCAAGGGTTTCAACCATTGCTGTTCAAAAAAGCACACAATAACCCACTATGAAATTCTATCAAATCGCTGTAACCATTGTAAAATCGTTGTTAAATAAAAATCTTTCTCAATTAATTCTTAAGAATTTATAAATATTGCGGAATGTTAATTTAAATATTCTCAAGTTTTTGGAGTTAGTAGATAATTTTTGCTTATCTTTGTTGAAAAATAGAACTCCTACAAAAATCCAACATCTACCATGGGGTTAGGAGATAGGATTCAGGAGACGGGATTCAGGAGATAGGAGATAGGAGTCAGGAGTCAGTAGTCAGTAAGAATTGCGGCAATTTACATTTCTCAAGATAGACAACAGAATTTATGTCCGACTACTTATCAGTTATCAGTAATCAGCGAGGTTGAATTATCGCTTTTTTCTCAAAAATTTGGATAGTATCTCAGCATATTTTAGTGAGTTAGCCATAGCAAAGTAACCTACTTTTCAGAATTTAAAAGTTAGTAGCTGATGCTATCACCTGACATTAACTGCTGCCATTCAGAATCCTGCTGATAGTGGTCAAGCATAGACACAGCCTGCCCTTCAAGGATACGCCTGCACTCAATCAATGGTAACTTGAGAAAAGCCAGACGTTGCTCTAGGGATAAAGCTTGTTCTTCAGGGGTTAAATAAGACGGATTAGCCTCTTTCACCAGTGGGAAAACCTTCAGTTTGTCAGAAAAATCCCATTCCTATCATATCTAGATTTTATAGCACATCCTCTCAAGCTAGGCGGACTGATTAAAGAAACAAAGGAAAATGGAAATTTTGCCGATCTAGGGCTGGCCTTTGCTATAAGTGAGCTATATAGCGCCTCCTTGGCTAGTGAGGAAATTCTCAAACGCTAAAGCTGAGAACTTACCGCTATAACTAAGCACACGAATCACCCAGACTGAGAAAATATCATGCGTATCGCTCACGATGTCACCGAATTGGTTGGCCGCACACCTTTAGTACAATTGAATCGGATTCCCCAAGCGGAGGGCTGTCTTGGCCGAATTGTGATGAAATTAGAAGGGATGAATCCCGCTGCTTCCGTCAAAGACCGCATTGGCACTCACATGATTAATAGTGCCGAAAAAGCGGGTTTAATCAATCCAGAAACCACGGTTTTAGTGGAACCCACCTCTGGCAATACGGGAATTGCCCTCGCGATGACTGCGGCAGCTAAGGGTTATCGCTTGATTTTAACTATGCCGGAAACGATGAGTTTAGAGCGCCGGGCGATGTTAAAAGCCTACGGTGCTACCCTAGAACTTACCCCCGGTTCCCAAGGCATGAAAGGGGCAATTTTACGCGCGCAGCAAATTGTCGATAGTATCCCCGGGGCTTATATGTTGCAACAATTTCGCAACCCTTCTAACCCAGAAATTCACCGTCTCACCACTGCTGAGGAAATTTGGCAAGACACCGACGGACAGGTAGATTTTATTGTTGCGGGTGTGGGTACTGGAGGCACGATTACGGGAGTCGCTGAAGTGATTAAATCTCGTAAACCTAGTTTTCAAGTAGTCGCGGTGGAACCTTTCAATAGTCCGGTGATTTCTGGTGGTAATCCCGGTCCCCATAAAATTCAGGGTATCGGTGCGGGTTTTATTCCGGAAGTTTTACGCACAGATCTGATTGATGAGGTAATTACTGTCAGTGATGAGGAAGCTTTTCAATTTGGTCGTCGTTTGGCAAAAGAAGAGGGTTTACTTTCGGGGATTTCTTCCGGTGCCAATCTTTGTGCCGCAATTCAACTGGCCCAACGACCGGAAAATGAGGGTAAATTAATTGTGGTGATTCAGCCTAGTTTTGGAGAACGTTATCTGAGTACGCTGATGTTCCAAAATATCGAGGAGCGCGAGTTAACTTTGGTGTAAAAAAATATCCTCCTCAGCCTCTAGCAGTCAGCTTTAGTTGAGGGCTGATTGCTAATAGCAGAGAGCTTTTTAATCATATTTCAAGAGGGATTTTTTCACCTGTAGGGGTATTTGTAAAGGTTGCGGTTTGATTGCTTCTTTGCCAGAAAAATTATCCAATAAAGCCGATCGCACTTGTGCATCGGTTTCTCGCGAGAGAAGATAACGAAAGTATTCTTGACATTGTTCTCGACGACTAGGGGAAAGTTCCATTTCACTTAAACGTCGGACGGCCATTAAGCGCATTAAGGGATCATTGACTGTTAATTTTTCTAACCAGCGATCGAAGTTTTTTGACTCATTTTCACCGCGATGGTCGAGAAAATGCCATCCTAGCAGGATTAAAGTCAAAACCGTGCCAAATCCTTGCAAAATTGAGGCCAGGGCCAACCAGCGATTTTCGGCATAGGTCCAAATTGCCACAGCGAGATAGGTGGCTAAACTGCCTAAACCGCCACAGACTACCGCTAAAGTTAACTTACCGCTATCGGCACTGAAAAAAGCACGCCCCCACAGCCACAGCGATGGCCAGTTTTGACCCTGGAGATGGTAAACTCCAATCATCGCCCCCACCCCGGTTAAAGTGGCCAAAACTAGCTGCCAATTCCACGCCCAGAGGATCAAAAAACTAGCACAAGCTGCCGCCCATGTCAAGAATTGACGGGTTTTTTTTGCGGCGAGAGTTTTGATGACTCGACGCTGCAGAGCGGGGGAAAAATAGGGAGGAAGGCGGAATACTGAAGACACGGGAAGTTTTTCACTGAGGGTTTGATGATCACTATAGCCTGTTCTCAGGCAGACAGATCATTTTTCTCGGTAAAAATCCTTGTGGGAAAAGAGCGAAGTGCTAGGGTGGCCTAAAATTGCGATCGAGAATCGGCTAAAGTTCAGATTGGCGAGCTAAAGTGTTAGGATGGTTTTCAATCAAACTCAACTTTTTTTATTAATAAATAGCCGAACAATATTCTGTAAACTTATATACAGAAACCTAAAGAAATATGTTAATTTGCCGTCTTTAGGGCAGTAAATTCTGATAGACGATCTAGAGTAGTAAGTATAAGTACCGCACCTAATTTTACCCAGTCACGCCAGCTATCTAACTCATCTATTTCACTTCCGAACAGAGTTAGAACTTTCTTTGTTACGTTCTGAGAGGCAAAAAAATGACTACTCAACTACAACAAAAAGCCGAACTTGAAATCGTCACCTTGAACCCTGTTTACGGAGTTAACTATAACAAGGGTTACATCGGTTTTACCTATGACGGAACAAATCCAGTTGGTCGAGGAATTGCTTATTTTACTAAGTGGGATAAAATGAGCAATATTTATGCTACTCACGCTCTCATCGTTACGGGTGAAAATACCTGTATTGAAGCGAATGCTGGCACGAATATGGTAGAAGAAAATCCTCTAGAACCCTATTTTCAACCTTCTAATTGCCAAATTTTCTTCCGCAAACCCAAAGATTTAACTGATGAGATTGCAGAGCGTATTGTTGAGATTCTCAAACCAGAATTAGGTAAAAAATATGACTATAAACTAATCCTAGCTCATGCCTTTTCTGGAAGTTTACCCGGTCAGATACTCAGTCTTTTATCACGGCAAAAAATCAAAAAATTACTGTCTGAAGCTCTCAACTGTCCTGATAAATGGATTTGTAGTGAGTTAGCAGCTTACGCTTTAGATGAGCAACCTGAATACCGAGATATCGGAGTTCTGATCAATCCTAATTCTACCATTAATCCTCAAAAATTATTTGAAGATGATCTGATTTTTCAGGCTTGGGAAAATCAGGTTGCGGCAAAGTTTAAAGATTTAATCACCGGGACAACAGTAATTGCTTAGATGTATTACCTGCATTATTGATGCCATCAGGAGAATATCAAATGACCACGACAACTATTGGTAGAGTTCCTCTTCACGAACCGGGAAAATTACTTGATCCCTATATCAAGGACAATGATGCTTTAATTGCTCCTGCGGAGGATTTTACTATCTCGATCAATACAATTTCACTGCAACTGTATACTAAGTACAAAGGTCATTATTTAGCAGGACAGTGGGATAATAACTATTTCGCTCTTGTCAGTCAGATAGGATTAGGAGATCAAGAAACCCCTATTTTCAAGGTTCACTATCTTAATCACATCTCTGGAATGACTTTAGATGTAACAGACATTTGGGCTGAAAATGTTGCTGTAATTGAAGACTTTCAAAAAGATGAAAAATCTCAGCGATTGTATTTATCGTTTAGTAGTTTTTGTCAAGGATTAGGACGTTCTACTTTAGAACAAGTTACCAATTCATTGAAGCAAGTTGTGGGAACTGTAGGGGCGGCTTTTCCTAGTTTAATACCTTATACAACACTGGGAAGTACAGCCTTACAGGGCATTAATAATATTCTGGCAACTGTTGTTGAAGCTAGATTTCAACCCCAAGTGAAAACATCAACTTTTGGTCTTTATCCTGCTAACGTTGAGCAAAGACCTGTGATTGGAGAAGCTCCCTTACAAACAGGAGCTTATGCCTTTTTCTTTGAACCCGTTGAGATAGAAACCTTGAAAATGGGATCGAATGGGATTGTGACTTCAACTAATAATAAACCCGTCAGTCCTTACATTGTAGTTAACATCAAAAAAGGGATTACTTTAGCCCCCAGTCAAATCGAGAAAAACTTAGCCACTGAAGTATTAGAAGCTTACCACAGAACTACTAACTATCCTCTAACCACTTCTAATACTGTGATTCCCTACTTCAATGCCTTAGAAGAATTGGGTAAAACTATTCGTTTAGCTAGTTCTACTAAGCGGTATTTTGAGTTAAAACAAAAAGGTGAACGAGTGACTGAAGCGGAAGCAAAACGTCTAGAGATTCTCTTGGCTTACTTAAAGGAAAATCTCAAGAATTTTGAGCAGTAATCAATTAATTTGCATTCCCTAACTTTTAGTATTTGGAAACTGTTTAATAATAGGAGGAAACGATTATGATGTTCTCATGGACTGATTATGTGCGTGCCGTTGCTACCACCGAACAAATTCCCACTCGGTATCGCAAATTACGGGTTGTTCAATTAGCACAAGCAATCGTTGAATCTGCACGAGGTACGAGTAAACTTTTTCAAGAAGCGGGAAACCCCGGTGGACTCAAATGGCGAGATAAAATTGACGACAATTACACCGAAAAAATCACCCATCAAATTTGGTTAGTTACCCCTAGCGAACCCAATGGTTGTTATTGGTGTCATTGGAAAACCGCAGAACAGGCTGCAATGGGATATTGGCGGTTTATCGGTCGTCCGAATTCCCCCTATCAGGGATGGGAGGCCTATGATAATGATCCCGAAGGCTATTTACAATATATTTGGGAAAAAGGCTATGCCACCGACCCAAACTATGTCAGTAAGGTCAAAAATGTTTTCCCTGAAGCTCAAAGCTTACTAGATGAATATGGTGGAGAACAACCTCCTCCATCACGGATTTTCAAAGTTGCTATTATGCCAGGACATGGAGGGACAGATTCAGGGGCAGTCAACCATACGCTAAATTTACGGGAAAAAGACTACAACTGGAAAGAAGCAGTTGAAGTTAAGGCCCGTTTAGAAGCGGAGGGCAATTATCAAGTGATTATCTGTCGTCAAGAAAATGAATTAGCTTCCCTTTCCACCTTGCAACAACGAGCTAATGACAGTGGTGCAAATGTTTGTTTGTGTCTGCATCATAATGCTTGTAACCGACAGGCAAAAGGTTGGTGGTTATTCTATGTGAATCGGAGTCCAGAATTTGAGAAATTTATCAAAATCATGGATAAACACTTCCGAGGACTGCCTTTACAAGCACGGGGTTATGAATACGCTGGAACGCCCTTTGCCCATGACTGGTATAGTCGTGTCTGGAATTGTACCCATGCTTGTACCATGCCCACCATCTTGTTTGAAAGTTGCTTTATTGACAATGATGCGGATGCAACTTGGTTGAGGGATGGCGGTTATCAGCAAATTGTTGAGAAAATTTGTGCAGGGGTTAAGGAATATTTAGGAAGTCAACCACCCATCGTTAATCCACCTCAGCCAGAAAAATTCGTTTTTGTCTGTGATGCCAATCCGCCTTTAAATGTGCGGAAAGGTGCAGGAAGTAATTATGATCCTGTGGGGCGTTTAGATAACGGGACACGATTAACGGTTGTAGGTGAAGAGGGAAATTGGCTCAAAATCAGTAAACCGATTGAAGGTTATGTTCATCGTGACTTGACAAAATCTTCCTATTGCGTGTTTGTCAATGACCCAAATCCGCCCTTAAAAGTCCGTTCAGGAGCAGGAACAAACTTTTCAGTGGTGACAGAACTGACTAATGGCACACCCTTAAACGTGATAGGGACGGATGACAATTGGCTTCGCATCGATAAACCTGTGGAAGGTTATGTCTTTACTTCTTTAACTTCCTCGCTGCATCGAGTCTTTGCCGCTGATGCCAATCCTCCCTTAAATGTGCGCTCTGGACCCGGGACTACCTATGAAAAAGTGGGTCAATTAGACAATAACACGGCTTTAACTGTCGTAGATGCTGGTTTGGATAGTCAAGGTGCGAGATGGCTTCGTATTAGTTCACCTTGTTCTGGTTGGGTCCTAGAAAGTTTAACCTCCGATCGCCTAATGGGTTCGGGAATCAATCCTCCTGCTTCTAATCTATCGGAAAGTGAGCAATACGATTATTGTGCCGAGATTATCACCCATAATGGCGGAACATTGCGTAAACGCAATTTAATCTCTTTCCGGAAGGAAACCAGTACAAAAGTCAATGATTGGCATGGTTGTTACGATGATATTACTTACATGATCTGGAAAGATGGCGCGGGGAAACACGCTCGTAAATACGCCTCTAACACGGAACCCTCATCTCAGTATGAAGATAGTAATAATCCATTGGCTGATCGCAACAGAATGGGGGTTGATGCAAATGGTGATGGACGACTGGATTTAGGACGTTTACCCGAAGGATATTACAAATATAAAACAGGAACAAGTGCCACCTTGGGTAAAGTATTGTGTCCTACCGCATCAGCCATGGCGGAACGAGATACCAGTCACGATGGCCTATTTCAACCTAATGAACCTCGTGCTTCTGCTGGAACAACGATGTTATTTCATCAAGGTGGAGAAACGAATCCTTTCAGTGCTGGATGTCAGACTATGCCTCCTAATGAATACACCAGATTTTGGAATGATTTAAACAGCAACGGTGATCCTGGTGTTATTGGTTATACCATTGTTCGCTGGTGTTCAATTGCTTAATTCCTTGTCCATTCACGTCAAGTTAAGCAATCACAGATAAAATATTATCTGTATTGACTTAACTTGATTACCAAAAATAGCGGAACTATTGGCTGAAATAGCCAGATAAAAGTCAAGGCAATCAAGATATTCATTTTGTCTTTGAAGAATACGCAGAAGTCAAGGAAACTTAAACTTTTTGTTAGGTAGGGCAAAATCAATCTAATCCCCTCCTAGTTTTAATAATTATGATCACTTATTTGAGGACTTAATTATGATGTCAATCCCTGAAGAACTCAATCCTAACCAAGGCATCCCTGGATGGCTAGAACTCGATGATTTAAGCCTTCATGGAGACATGGTAGCACGCATCCCTAAAGGAGCTTATATCAAAGGAATAATCGGTGGAGAAAAACCTTTTTTTCCCGTCTCTGAAATTCTTGGTACAGCTATCTCTAAACCTGAAGGAGTAAATAGCAATTGTGGATGGGTTGAATTAGAAACTCTGACCTTTCATCGTGACATAGAAGCTGTTGCACCCCTTGCTCCTTATGTGCGGGGAGAGATGGATAAAGACCACAATTTTTATCCCGATAAACCTTATACTATTGTGCGCTCAAATGATTTTATTGGCAATGGAGAAGAAAAGTTTATGACGACTCAAGCTATCGAAGCATTGGTAAATACTGTCATTAAAAAATACCCCATTGATAGTACACAGATAACCGATCCAAGACAAAAATTTACTTTATTAGCTGGATCGAAACTTGAGATTCAACAGTATGACAGGGTGGATCATAATCATTGGAAATTGCTTTTATCTTCCCCTGTCAATGGTTCAGTCATCTGGTTTGCTTATAGTCCTCATGTCAATATCATTCGCCCAAATATTAACCGAAGCACGGTGATTACTTACCAAATCTTAAACGATGACAATGGGAAGCTGAAAGCAACCGCTAAATTAGCCTGTAACTTTTGGAATCGTTTTGTCATTCCTCAGTCTAATATTGTGATCCGACTAGGAACATTTTATAGTCCTGGTTCTGTGATTGCTAGAGCCTATAAACCTTATCAACAAGGCAATACCGTCTATGGCAAGATTGAGTTTAATACTAAGTATCTTGGAACGTTTACTAATTATGGTATTGCTGGCACAATTATTCACGAAATTGGACATACATTAGGATTTGGTTGGGATCAATGGATGAATTTGTTTTATCAAAATACGGGTGCTTTTAAACCCGAAACAATCAAGAAGATTCCCGAACTACAATATATGTTTGTTGAAACCGATTATGGTCCAGGAACAGCATATTCCCACTGGGACGAAGAACGATTTGATCAGGAATTAATGACGGGATTCAAAGATACCTATGAATATGTCTTACCTGTGACGATTAAAGTGATGGCACTTCTCGGTCATGTTATTGCTGAGGAATTAATCCAAAAAACGAATTTAGAAACCTTGATTCGTGAGATTGAAGATGTTCTATTCACCATGACAGAAACAGTCCAAGAAATTAACTTTGAATACTATAAAGATACCGAAATATCGGAGGAAATTTACACCGCATTGACCTAAAATTGTCAACATAAATATGAGGGGAGTTATTACTATTTTCCTGAATTAAGCTTCCCCCGATCGAGTGTTTCATAATTTAAGGACTGTTTCTATGAAAATTACCCACCTTTTCAAGCTATTATCAGCACTTAGTTTGGCTCTTCTTCTCGGTTGGCTTTTCCCGATGGCTCATATTAAGGCTGACAATGTATCAACACTGGGAAAATATCCTGTCTGTGAACCATCTGCTGTCGTAAAAGTAACCTGTCCAGAATCAGAAGGAAATTGCCTTTTAGTAGCAGATAATGAACAAAAAGACGCTCTCTTTCTCTATTCTGTGAGTTCTAAGCAATTAGACTCAACTCGTCAAAGTCAGTTAGCCTTAGAGAAAAAAATAAGTGACATTGAAGCGATCGCAAAATTAGATGATAATAAAGTTCTTCTCTTCGGTTCTCACAGTCGTAACAATAAATGTGAGATCAAAGCAAATAGACAACGGTTTGTACAGGCTCAATTGTCGGGAAATCAATTAAAAATTATTGGTGAACTGATCCAAAGTCCTCAAATCGATTCTCAAGTTCTCTTTCAAGGTCTAGATGTGAATTCTAACAAGATTATCAGTGCCGTGAGTCGTGCTATTGATGAGGCGGAAACCAAGGCTAATCAATCATTAGGAGATAAAGTGGCGTGTGAACAAGCCAATGCTTTTAATGCGGAAGGAGCAGTAGCCATTCCTGAGCCTTTATCCCTCGAAAAATTCAAGATTTGGATTGGCTTACGTTCTCCCGTTGTCACATTAGACGCTAAGAATTATGCTGTTTTACTATCAATGGCTAATCTGGATAACTATCAATTCGATGGTGCAACACTTCTAGATTTAGGGGGACGGGGAATCAGAGAAATTACCTTTGATAATAACCAGATTTGGGGAATTGCTGGCGGGCCGAAAGATGGTCAAGATAATTTCGTTTTTTGGAAACTATCGGCTGAGGATCTCAAACCCAATACGATTCTTAAACCTGAAATCCTTCGAGAATTACCCCAGTCATCAGAAGGATTAGCGATCGTTGATGGAACAGCCTATATTTTGATTGATGGCAATAGTGGGGATTCTGGAAATCAGTGTGCAATACCTGCCAAGTTTATGCAATTTACTGTCCCTAATTAGGGTTATGTCCTCAAATTTTGCTAGTTTTGAGACTTAGATAATCCTCTGATATTGAAAAAAAGGAGAATCAATGATGACTACCCAAAAACTGAAAGCTCTAGTCAATACTGTTATCAAACAATCTACCCTAGATAGCAGTCAGATTACTGATCTTACTCAAAAATTTTCCTTGACAGCAGGAGATAAAATTGAGATTAATAATTACAAATCTGCGAACAATAATCACTGGGAATTAGAATTAACAACTCCTGTTAATCAGATGACGAAATGGTTCGCTTATATGCCCCATGTCGAAATTAAAAGTAATGACCCTGTGGCCAAGATATTGCAAGATATTAAGCAGTCTCAATTTAAGGTGTATCATCGACCAACAGAACAAGATGGAGATGGAGTGGGGATTCCCCCTAATGGACAAGACAACCGTTCAGAAAGAATTTGTCCTGTGTACGTTCTTAGTCCAAGAAGACAAACAGATTCTTTAGTCAGACAACTGATTACACTGCTTCGGGTCAAGGATACAGCGTTCATTATTGCAGAACGATTGCTACAATATCCCGAAGATTATCTCCCCACTATTTCTCAATTTGAAAAAGCGGTCATCGTCCAATCTTTTGTTGGTGTCGGTCCTCCTCAACCGGCTCCAACTCCTTATCCAGATTGGGCAAAAGAAAGACACGACAAAGAGTTGTGGAGACTCGAACAATCTATCCGTCTATTACAGTCGATGAATCGAAAAATCTCAGCTGTCGTTTGTGCGATGGGAGATTCTCAAAAACATTCATCCAAAGATGTGCGAGAAACAATGCAAACAAGATTATACAATCTTCTGGATAAGTATAATCTCTCGGCTCTCAAACAGCCAATTACTTGGGGAGCAGATGAATTAGTAGCAATGGGAATCGCTCAAACTCTTCCTAAAACTAAAGTGCGTGTCCGCATCTCTAATAAAGAGACTGAAATGTGGTACGACGGGCGACGACCACCCAGAGAACTTGTGACTGAAAAATTACCAGCAGTTGGGTTAGAAGAATCAGAAACTGACTGGGATTTCGAGGTCGCTATCCTAACTCGTCGTCAAAATGGTAGTATTGATGATTATCAGAAAGACGACCAGGAACAAGCCCAGTTAGACGAGCAATTTCTGGCTCAATATAAGAACTATTCTTCCGAGCAACGCGCTAAATTAGTCATCATTGATGGCCGACTTTTTAATGGGGCTTGGAATGCCACTTCTGTGTTACCTTATGATGATTTATTGGCCTTCGGTAGTTGGGGAACATTTGGCAATTGTGTTGGCTCAACTTTGGCGGTGGCAAAAATTCTTTTCTACGCTAAAAATCCCGCCGCTCAAAGACAACTTTATTTAGAAGCCATTGCTCATGATGTTTTTGCTAATGGCTATAAAGAAGTTCAACGACTCGAAGAACCTAAAAGCTTCTGTAATCAGCTAAAAAATCAAACAGGAATCACTTTCAATCATTACGACGGATATGATAATCCTGCTACGGTCAAAAAAGTCTTTGAGGTCTTAAATCGGCACGTTAATGCCAGAATGCAGGAACATTTTACGCGACTTCCCCTTGTTAATCACCGAGTCTTCCGAATTACCCCGCAATTTTGGCGCACTTTTGAGAGTGAAGTCCACATCTGGCCAAGATTACCAGAGGAAATTCATAAAGTTGGTATCTATCGTACTGATCTGGAAGCGATCGCTTTTAATCCTTCATTGGGTGATCAATTCGTCTAACAGTAAATTTTTCAACAATCCCATAGGAGAAATGCCATGACTTCCTTACAAATTATTAGTCCCATCAACGATGCTCGCTTTGAATGTCTAAAACCTGTTACTTTTACAGGCAAAGTAAATTCTGGAATAGTCACTGTAGAACTCAAAGCAGATGACAAATATTCCCTAGGCAATAATCAGGTTAAAGCAGACGGTTCTTGGTCGATTACTTATTCAGGATTCACGAATCTTGGGAAGCGCAAAATTACTGCCTTTGGCTATGATCAAGCTAATCATGAAGAAGAAACCAGCATTATAATTTATGTGGCAGATTCCTCAGATTATACTAAAACTATTTATGGGGGTCTGGTTTTAGATGCTTACAAAAAACTTGAACACACCCAGTCTCTGCCGACAGACCACAAGTTAACTGATGCCGAAGGATGCCGGTTATTTGAACAAGGAATCCTACCCATTCTTCAGTCAAAAACAACCTTTATGGAAGCAACGGAGGAAGGTCGAAACAAACTAAAGGAATTAGTTAAACAGGACCCAGAGACATCTATTGCTAAATATCCCTGCGCTTATTCTGCCTCCTGTGTGATGAAATATCTGGCTGAAAAGTTAGGATTAGCCACTGTCAAAGCCCTGTTTAAAGATCCCTTTTCAACTCAGAATATTCGAGTTACAGGCGTTGAGACAAAACTGCGTCGTCTCGGTTTTCTCTACTTTTTGAAAAAAGATTACCTAGCACCTCGTGGGGCAATTGGAGCAAGAGCGCCTCGAAATAATCAGGATCAATCGTATCACATTTATTTCATTACCAAAGATGGAGAAAAACGTACCGAGTTTCCTAACCCAGAGAATGATTGGGATGATCAACAGGGCAAACACGAAACCGGAATAAACGGGCCTAAATGGCAAATTAAAGACCTTCATGCTGAAAACCTCGATTTCTTCGATCATGTTTATATACAATGGGAGAATGGCTACACAGAAGGATTTTGGTTGCCACCGGGTATTTATCCTTTAAAACGTTAGGATTTTAAGGGTTAGAGCTTTGTCCGGGAGAATTCTGGCGGAAGTCAGGGAATAGGCTGATTTCTGCCCTGAAATTAACTGACTTTTTAATCATGCAGGAGGTCTATTATTTAAACGCCTTGCATTTAACCAGCGATCGAGCGTACAATTGAAATCTTTCGGGAGGAAAGGCGATACATGGGAAAATCCTGCGCTTTTCCTCCCCTATAGAATTTAAGCGTATTGTAGCTGGATAAGACTATAGCAATTCCATTTGAGGGGTAAATAGAGCTTGCTATGGTAAAATAGAAAAGTTTTATCAAGAAATGAAAGAAAAAAAGCAATTAGAAACCAATCAAAATGAAAGAGAAAGACAAATAGAGCGTTTAATCAATTCGGCAAAAACTTTAAGATTGTTAATCTTTTATTTGAATTTTTTGCCAAATATAATCTTTTCAAATTTCCTAACTTGAAAAGATTTGATGCCTTTTCACAACTCCTTTAGGTTTGCTATATATTATTGTCTTTGTAAAAAATGCAAGTTGTAGCCGTGCAAAGTATATTTATGGATGTCTGAATGATGCCTATTTGAAACATAAAAATGAATTGGATTCCTTGCTCACTCTACGATTTCAGAAGTTTAATAAATCTCAGATTATGACCATCTAAAGTATAGATAACCGAAAGAACTGGTGGTCTTATCTTTGCTGTCACGACAAGGTAAATGCCTACTGATGGACAGAGACAATTCTTGCTCTTGCAGAAGCGGAGACATCGAGATTAGTGACAGCCTCCGCAGTGGCAATTTTGACACCTGTATTGCCTGTCCTGTGGCTCAAGTGACTATGCTAAAATCGGTCAACTAGAAATGACGAGAAACGATTTTTTCAATAGTCGCCTGGGTATCCTGCAGCAGTTTCTCGCGACTATCTCTAGTATTAGTCAGACTAGGCACGAGATTACGAGCTTGTAAAGCCATGTGAAGTTGTAGTTGAGCCACATACTCACGGATATCTTCGCGGGTTTCCGATTGGTTAGGATGAAACATAGAGAAACTGGAAGGGTCTGTCTAGCTGATGGGGTCTTGTCGATAACTCCTATACAAGTTATCACAAGACCTTAGGTTCCCGTCAAGGATTTGCTCCAACTCTACACATTTCTCAACACAACTTATAACAGTCATCTCAAGGGCGAGGTATAAAGTTTTCGTTTTGGGGAGCCAGTCGCCAGTCGTCGATACCAAATTCTAGACAGTAATTCCCAATTCAAACGGTAGCACAGAATACAGAATCATTCTTACTCTTGATGGGTGGTGATTCGGTAGTAGTGATGGAGGCTTAATCCTTTGCTTTACTGTGCATTGTAGTCATGGATAAAAACGTGATTCTCCATTTTTTTAGAGGAAATGATCTGTTAGTAGTGCCGTAGCCTCTTGCTTACCCAGTATCAAGTGTGTAAAATATTTATTAATAAAAATAATTGGAACCCGATCAGTCTTTAAACCTCATCCCCAGACCACCAGCCAAGCCGCCACTTAACCTGACAGTATATATTAAGAAAAGCAACAAATACTTTACAGACACAACAAAGTATGCAGCAAATTCTAGGATTAGAGACACAACCAAAAATCTGGCATTGGCGGGGATTCAAAATCACCTATCAAAGTGCGGGGGAGACAGGACCAGCGATCGTGCTTGTGCATGGATTTGGGGCATCTTGGGGACATTGGCGGAAAAATATCCCCGTTTTAGGCGAAAAATGTCGCTGTTTTGCCCTAGATTTAATTGGTTTTGGCGGTTCCGACAAACCCGAACCGAAAAACGAGATCGATTACACTTTCGAGACTTGGGGGGCGCAAATTGCCGATTTTTGTCGGGAAGTGGTGGGGGGTGCTGCTTTTTTGGCGGGGAATTCCATCGGTTGCATCGCCATTATGCAGGCTGCCGTGGATCATCCCGATTTTGTCCTTGGGGTGGCGGCGATTAATTGTTCCCTCAGACTACTGCACGAAAGAAAACGGGGGGAATTACCCTGGTATCGTCGTTTAGGAGCAGATTTTGCCCAAATAATTCTCAAAAATAAAGCAATTGGGGCTTTTTTCTTCCAACAGATCGCTAAACCCCAGACAGTGCGTAAAATTCTCCTGCAAGCTTATCGGCGATCAGAAGCTGTAACGGAGGAATTAGTGGAAATAATCTTAAAACCCGCCAGAGATCCAGGAGCGATCGAGGTTTTCCTCGCTTTTACTGGTTATTCTGGTGGCCCACTCCCGGAAGATCTACTGCCGATTCTCCCCTGTCGGGCTATTCTGCTTTGGGGTAGCGAGGATCCCTGGGAACCCTTGCCCTTGGGCCAAGAATTAGCACGATTCCCGACAGTAAAAAAGTTTATCCCCTTAGCTGGCTTAGGCCACTGTCCCCAGGACGAGGCCCCAGAAATAGTTAATCCGATTTTATTAGACTTCCTGCAAGCTTATAGCTAAGTTCCTCTAGTAACCAGAAGACCGGGTATTAATGGGTTGTTGGATGGAGAAACCCCGGTTAATACTTTGAGGGGGAACTTGATTGGGGATGCCATTATTGTTGGGCGGTATTCCCTGATTGGGATAACCAGTGACGTTGGGTTGATTGCCGTAAACGGGGGTCTGATATATGGGGGGTTGATAATAGTTGGATTGGTTGCTAGAGCCAGGGACCGGGTTAGGGTTGGCATTATTCCAGGAGGGTAGGGTCCGAACATTTTGTTGATAAGGGGAATAATTTCCCTGGGGGGCGACTTGATTCGGGTTGCCCCCAGGGTTGAGATTAGAATAATTATTCAAGTTAGCAGTCCGCGAGCGATTTTCGATTTCTCTCTGTAAAGGATAATTGCTAGTGTTGCCACTAATCGGTTGCACTTGAATCGGTTGCAGACCTTTACTAGCATTCGGTACTGGATTTGGCTTGACTGGCGGCATTAACGGAGCGAATAAAGAGGGTTTCTGGTTGTCATTGGGATTAGTATTTAAAGGATCAAAAGGCTGCGTCGAGGCTGGTCTCCCCGGGCGAGCGGTATTATTATTGGCAGGAATGGCCGGCAGTGGTACGGCAGTGGGGAGAGGAGTATCGGTAATCTTGTTGCTCTCGATTTCGCGTTCCTCCAAGGACTTTCCTGGGGTATCGAATACCGAACCCAACCATTCAGGATTCTGTTGATATATCGAGAAAGCAATGAGAGCTAAGGAAAATATTCCTAGGGGCAGCCAAAATAAAGGTTGGGCAAAGGGTTTTAATCCTGCCAAGAAATAGCGCATGGAAGAAGAATCTTTATAGTTACTCATACCGCTTTACCCTCTATAGGTTTTCCTCCATGCTATCAAATCATTAAGCAGTGATCAGTTATCAGTTATCAGTTCACTGAGAAAACTCCCCACACCCCACACCCTACACCCCACACCCCACACCCCACACTGTTCACCGACTAGGTACTGATACTATTTGCGAGCAATTGTCAAACAATTGTAAAACTTCGTTATATTTAAGGAACATTTGAGAGACTAAGGAGCAGCGGAGTTGTGGCTTTATACGCGGATTTGCATCGGCATTTAGGGGGATCGGTAGTACCAAGAATTCTCTGGCGCTACTTTCACAGACATGAGCGGGATTTAGCGGATAAATTCCCAGAATATCCCGCTTTTGAGGAATTTTACACCCGCGAACGCAATAGTTTAGATGAGTATTTAGAATTACACACCCTTGTCGAAAGTGTCCAAACCGCCCAAACTTTGCCCTATTTTATCTATCGTCTGATTCGCGGTGCTTATATCTTCGAGAATCTTGCCTATTTAGAATTGCGCTATACTCCCTACTATCGCACCGACGAATATTTGAACCAGACAGAGCGAATCGAGCAAATGCGATCAATTGTCGAGATCGTTGGTCAAGCCTCGAAAATGAGCGAATATCCGATTATTACCAGTCAAATTCTCTGTATGCACTCGCGACTTCCCTACGAAGTCAACAAAGCGATCGTTGATCTGGCCCTAGGGATGAGAGAATACGTCTGTGCGATCGATATTGCGGGGGGTGATTCGTACTACCAAACTCGACTAGAGGAATTTGCTGGTTTATACAGTTATGCTAGGGAAAACGGTTTAAATACCACCGGCCATCTTTATGAAACAAAGAACGGTTGTTATCCCCAATTACTGCCCTATCTGCAAAGAATTGGTCACGGTATTCAAATTCCCCTACAATACCCAGAATTGCTGCCGGAAGTTGCCCGTCGTCATCAATGTTTAGAAGTCTGTCCCACCACCTATTTAAAAACTGGCACCCTCGAAAGTTTATCGCAATTAAAGATAGTCTTCGATCGCTGTTTTGAAGCGGGGGTTGATATTGCTATCTGTACCGATAATGCTGGTTTACACAATGTCCGGCTGCCCTTCGAGTACGAGAATTTACTCACCCTAGATGTGATCGATTTCCGACAATTACAAGCTTGTCAAGATGCGGCTTTTCGCCATGCTTTTGCCTGGCCCTATAGTCAAAAACCCGCCTCACTTTTAACCGGTTTGTTATCAGTGGATAATCCCAAATTACCGGTTTATCAGTAACACAATTAACTATAGTTTGGGTTAAGCAAATTCTTTACCGCTCCCGAACTATAGCGTTTTTCGACTCTCCTGCATCTGGTTTGGGTAATTCTACTGAATCTTGATTAAACTTAACCCAAAGAGAGTATAAGTACAGAGAGAACCAAGACCGAACATCAGGGAACGAGCGATCGGGATATTAGTGATATAAAAAAGGGAAAATAGAAGCCGGAGGATCACAAAAGCGATCGCACAGTTAGCAGCTAGGGATGAGGAGACTCCTGTAACGTAGGCCATGAGAGCGGCGGCACTATAGATCATAAAGGTTTCAAAACCATTTTGATGGGCCCAAGTTGCTCGTTTAGCGTAGTCTGGGAGTTGGTCGAACATGGCCCGGGGAGCGGAGGTATTGTAACCCACCTTAGCTCTAGCGTAAGCCACCAGCAGAAAAGGTAGATATACAGAGACAGCGGCAGCCACGATCGAATAGAGAAGAATGGCACTGACGGAGAGATTCATCGCTGAATTTAGTCAAAATAAAATAGGGTAACCAGCTTGCGTTGATCTTCCGCTTCCGCGCAGGTTTGCAAAAGGGTTTGACTGTCGTGGAAAGCAAAACAGATTAACTGTTGACAACGATTGATAATCTCCCGATTACAGAGGCTGCTGGCTTCCCCTAGGGATAGATGGTCATTTTCGGGACATTCCACCAGATGGATAACCTGCTGAAGTTGTTCTTGGGATTCCAGGGGCTGGCGATCGAGACTTTGGGGTAAGATCACGGTTAACAGATTAGGATCTGCCCGCATTGCCCCCTTAATGACGGCGGAATTGGTTCCCGTCGCCCCGGAGGTCATAATCCGATTGCCCGCCAGCACGAGGGCATAGGCCATCATTTCGATCAATTGCTGGTGGGTGATGGGAACGTGACGGGAACCCAATAAAGCGACGCGCTTAGAACCGGTCTGCTGAATGGCGGCCAGTTCTTGAGCTAGAGTGTCTAGGGTGTTAGTGGTATCTACAGATTGACTCAAAGACTTTTACTGCAAATTCGGACTGATTAACCGTCCGTTATTGTAGCATCGAATTCTCATGATTGGAAATTTGGCCCAAAAAACCCCAGATGCTCATCGAGGTGTCCTTTCTGTGGCAGTCTCCTTGAGCCGTCAGAAATTGTTATTGGTGGGGAAGTGCCTCTAGATTCTGCGGTAAGATAGGTGCATAGACGATATTTACCCCAGAGCCATGACCACTTCTCCTGTTCCCCAAGGGGACGATTTTAGCGATCGCCCAATCCGTCCCGTACAGTATCGGGATTTGGAAGACATTGAAGCTTTAACCCTGGATGACTTCGATGAGGATATTGATCGTCGCGCCCAAAATTTCCGCACCCAGGTGCAACAGGTGCGGCCTTGGTTTGGGTTGTTTAAAATTCTCAGTTTTTTTCCCAATCCTCTCCAACACCGTTTTCATGTCTATGTGGCTGAGGCCATGGCCAATCGGGGAGAAGAAGGAAAAATTCGCGGGGCAATCCAAGTCAACCCTTTTAATAGTAGTCGCAGCACTTGGCGGGTGGAACAGGTGCGGGTGCATCCAGGGGAGTCTTTAAGCGAACCCAAGGGCATCGGGGCGCAATTACTGCGTTATTGTCTAGAAACGGTTTGGGAAGCCCGCACCTGGGTGTTAGAGGTTAATATCAATCAAAAGGACAGTTTGGCACTTTTCCGGCAACACGGTTTTCAGCCTTTGGCAGAATTAACCTATTGGTCTTTACCGCCGCAATTATTACAGGAATTGAGCAAACAAGAGGCAGATTTACCGAATTTACTGCCTGTGAGCAATGCTGACGCTCAATTGCTTTATCAGTTAGATTGTGTGTCTATGCCGCCGCTACTGCGTCAGGTATTTGATCGCCATATCCAGGATTTTAAAATCAGTTTAGTTGATAGTTTGTTCGGTCGCTGTCAGATTTGGTGCGGCGGTCCGCAAATTAGTCGCGGTTACGTTTTTGAACCGCAACGAAAAGCGGCGATCGGTTATTTTGAATTAATTCTATCTAATCGGGATGAGCGACCCCATCAAGCGAAATTAATTGTCCATCCCGCCTACACTTGGCTCTATCCTAAGTTATTAATCCAGATGGCCCAGATCACTCGCAAGTATCCCCCTCGCTCGCTAGAGTTGATATCTGCCGATTATCAGCACGAAAGACGGGAATATCTGGAACAATTGGGAGCGATCCGCAGTTCTCACACCCTGATGATGTCGCGCTCGGTATGGCACAAAATTCGCGAAACTAAGCCGGAAAATTCCGCCTTAGCAGAAATGCTCCAGGGTTTACAATCGGTGCCACGAACTCCCATCCCTAGTCGGATGTCTTGGTTAAAATGGCCCAATAATCCCCCCCTAGACTCCCTCGACAGTCCGGGAGAACTTCCCCCCGCTAAACCCCCCTCAGAACCCCCGGATCAGGGGCATCCAGTGTAATGGAAAGGGTCGCCGCCCTGGGCTTAGATATCGGCAAAAAACGGGTAGGAGTGGCAGGATGTGACGGTACAGGTTTAATCGCCACTGGTTTGACTACGATTATCCGTTCTTCCTTTGTTGCCGATGTAGCACAGTTTGAGGCAATTGTCAAGGAAAGAAATATTAAGATTTTGGTGGCGGGACTGCCCTATACCATGGCCGGAGAGTTAGGATTTCAGGCCAAACAGGTACAAAAATACGCCCAAAAACTAGCGATCGCCTTGGATTTACCCCTCGAATACATTGATGAGCGTTGCACGTCCCTAGAGGCGGAAGAATTCTTAAAAGCCAAAAAACAGTTTTCCTCTTGGGATAAGGGAGCGATCGATCGGGAAGCGGCGGCGATTATTTTACAACAATGGCTCGATCGCCGACGGCATCGACAACGCATCTAAAAGCAGTTGTCATCGCCCGTCTCGCTCTTGGCGAATCAATACCGTACTGTCTAGCCATTCCACATCATTGGGTAATTCCCGATAGCGTTGTCTGACTGCCTCGATCAAAGCGGGAATCGACTGGCAGCGGCGATCGGGAGTTTGAGGGTTTTCTGGCGATGCGGACAAGTTCGGACTAGCTTCTGATTCCGGCGACGACAAGAGACGTGTGGCTAGAAATTCGGTAAAATCTAAGACCTCTCTCTGTTTGTCTGGCGGCAAATCACGCCATCTCGATAGCAATAACTGTTCGCTGTTCATCAAAAGAATCCACTAAGAAACTCAGTCACTGATTGAACGAACAAAACTGATAACTGATAACTGATAACTGAATTTAAATAGAGACTTCGCTTAGTTCGCGAGTGAGATGATCAAAGGGTTCAGCGATCAAAGAGGTGTCGGCAATACCCGCCTCAAGAGCCATGGTTTGAATCATTTCGCTCATGATTTGGATACCGCGCACCGTCGGACCGATGGGAACACCGAGGGAATTATAGGTTTCCCGTAGTCCTTGCAGTACCCGCTCATCTAGAACATTAGTATCAGCAGCCACCAGCGCATAACTGGCATAGCGGAGATAGTAATCCATATCCCGCAGACAGGCAGAATAACGACGGGTGGTGTAGGCATTACCCCCGGCGCGGATCAATTCGGGAACTTCTTCAAATAGACGAATCGCCGCCCCACGCACGAGCGCCGCCGAATTAGCGTTAATTAGGGCGGCGGCAGCTAGACGGGCAGTTCCCGAGGCAAAATATTGTTTAAGATTATCGATCGCATCTCGATCGAGATAACGTCCGGTGACATCGTATTTTCTAATCAGGCTAGTTACCGCGTCTCGCATTATTAAGTTTCTCCCAACAGCAATAAAGGCATTTTTGAGTTTCGCTTTATTTATAATCTCACAGGGTTGAACTTCGGGGGACATCCCTAGTCTAACTCCCTTGCTTGTCTAACAATTTGTTGTTTTTTTGAGACATTTCTTTACATTTAAGGCATTGGCTGGACTTGCTCTGGGTGGGGGAATTATCCCTTATTAGTCGAGGTGGTGGACGAGGCACTCAAAATAACGAGATTATCCCGATGAATGATGGTTTCTGCGGCCATATAACCTAATAAACTGGCAATACGCTCGGAATGTTGACCTTTAACTCGATCGATCTCCTCACTACTATAGTTAACAATTCCCCTGGCCAATTCCCGGCCCTCTTGATCGCACAATTGCACCGATTCCGAGGCGCTAAATTCCCCCTCCACTTTGGTGATCCCGGCCGCTAGGAGAGATTTTCCCCCCTGACAAATGGCTTGAATCGCCCCGGTATCGAGATAGATTTTACCCATGGGCATTAGTCCGTAGGCGATCCAGCGTTTGCGGGCGTTATCACTGCGTTTTTGGGCTTCAAAACGGGTTCCGATCGCCTCTCCTGCCATAATTTTTAAGATATTGCTGGGCTGCCCTCCCTTAGTAATCGCCATTTCTACCCCGGCGCTTGTGGCAATCCTGGCCGCGGCCAATTTAGTCGCCATACCCCCGGTCCCCCACTGACTGCCACTACTACCGGCATCGATCGATAGTTGCGCTAATTGCGCGGGACTAACTCGGGCAATAGCCTGTGCTTCGGGAAATAGCCGCGGATCGGCACTGTAGAGGCGATCCACATCGGTGAGGATAAATAACCAGTCAGCCTCGATTAAACTGGCTACAAGGGCTGATAAAGTGTCATTATCGCCGAATTTTAACTCATCGATCGCCACCGTATCATTTTCGTTGACAATGGCAATCACCCCTAATTCAAACAAAGCCTGAAAAGTATTATAGGCGTTGACATAACAGGTGCGTTCCATCAATTCGGGACGGGTGAGCAAAATTTGGGCGATCGGTTGACCAAGACTGGTAAAGAGGTCATCATAGATCCGCATCAGACGACCTTGACCGACGGCGGCGATCGCTTGTTTGAGGGCGATTTTTTTCGGTCTTTCCTGTATTCCCAGACGACGGCAGCCCACCCCCACGGCCCCGGAAGATACTAATACCACCCGATGACCGGCAGCGCGCAACCGGGTGAGGACTTCCACTAAAGCGGCGATCGTGGATAGGGATAATTGGCCGGTTTCATTATCGGTCAAACTGGAAGTACCGATTTTGATCACTATGGTTTGGTTCATCGTCAAAGGGTGTGGGGTGTAGGGTG
>NZ_JAQMSY010000187.1:0-7539 GCF_028329095.1 Microcystis sp. CS-574 | reverse complement strand
TTTACTCTCTCATAAATCATCGATTCATAGCGAATTGTATGATGCTGTCTTAATCTCATAAAACTCAGTCTTTCGCTGATATACTTTTGGCACTTTTGACAATGAAACTGGCGGCGTGGTACTTCTAAATATACTGGATTACCTAATATTGACAAATCTCTGACTAGATTATACTCTGTCTGATTGATTCTGTCCAAGGTTTGATGGCAATTCGGACATTCAATTGTTTCATTTAAAAGAGCAAGCTTTAAGAAAATTGTCTGAGGAATTTTTTGATAATTGACCACTGTTACATTTGGTAAATCAAGGAGTTGATCAAAATTTATCCACATAACCCACCTCCTGTTCTGTTTTGCCATTATACCATGCTCACACAGAACCTAGAAGAGCCCCAAGGTGATTCTCCATTTTTTTAGAGAAAGATAGACTCTCTCTCACCAGCCGAGAAATCCTTTGTCGAAAAGTATTATTTAATCTTTCAATAGGCGCGCTCTATCTGCACTGAATAGAATTTAACTTGGTATTACTAAGGCTGCGAATGTATGAAAACGCATCAATTGGGCAAAAGCTCAACAATGCTTTTTTAAGCTCCAAAAACCGCTATATTTGTAACCCAAAACAAATTAATTCTGATTAGAGTCAGTGTTTGTAGGCGCTTTTGCCGGTGGCGATTGATGTTCACTTATCGGAACTAGGAAGAACAATCTGTCTTTTACTTAGCTGTTGCCAAATATCTACTAGGAAAACTAGCAAGAATATATGAACGGCACCCAGAAACTGATGTCTTTCAAAGATAAAGAAGAACTTGGGTAATAAGGGAACATTCGGTGGTTGTTGAAAACCTAAATACTGTTGTGCTTGTGCCACGTAAGCATTAGATATTTGGGAGTAAAGAAAACAACCGTAGGCAAAAGCAGCAAATAAAGAGGCGAGTAGGGCGCGTCTGGATACCAGGAAATCCTGATAGTAGAGCCAGATAACACTGATCAAAATAAAAGGATAACCTATATAGAGATAGCGCTCATGAGTGCCACTGAGAAGAATATTAAAACCTAGGTAACTTAGTCCGTGGAAAAGGCAGAGAAGTGCCATTAAATAGGTAGGATTATATTTAGGGCTAATCGCCTCGGTTTTGGTGGCGAGAATTTGCCAAATCTTGATTAAACCTGTACAGAGAAGAAAACCCATGAAACCAGCATAGAGTAAAAACCCTGCTTGGTGAGGACTGATACCTTTTTTCCAGCTACCCAGTTGCAAATCCATAAAAGGTACTAGGGAGGAAGCGCCCGGTTCTAAACCGAGAAATATCCAGATATTAAAGCCATTTCCTGAGATTTTGTCACCTTGAGCAACACTAGACTTTAAGACAAAGAGGAAACTAGACTGAATCAGTCTGAGGGGAACTGCAAATAGGCTATCTAGGTAGAGGAAAAATCCGAGGCTTAAAAGTAGAGTTGCTCCCAGCCAGATTAAGCCTTTAGTCTGGTATCTTTGCTGGAATTTGTAACCTGTGGTCAGGATAACTAGGGCAAAAAAGGGTAGGGAAAAAATAAAAAGTTGTTTAGTGAGAATGAATAGGACTAAACTAAACATCCCGAGGAGAAACCAGAGGATATTTTTGAGCAGGGTGTTTTTCTCACTCCAAGATTGGAAGAAACCAATGGTAGCCAAGAGGCAAAATAATAAGCCTACGTTGTCAATCTGTCCCCAGAGAGAACCTGCCGCCCAGAGAAATAGCACTAGGGTAATGGTTAAACCGATGATTACGGGGCGTTTGAATTTTAAGATTCTCGCTAGGTAGGTAAGAAGGAGAAAAATGACAGCGTCAACAAACGCTAGGTAAAAACGGAAGTGGTAGATAGCTTCGGTTTTTTCGCTAATTCCCAATAGGGATTTTATCGCCGCAATTACTCCACCACTTGCTAGTACACCTATACTAGGATAGTCTGGGATTTTGCGAGGACAATCCATATATACTTTACCTGCTGCGAGACAATCCCCCCATCTACTAAATTGGAAGACATCGGTAACGTGATAAATGGGGAGAAAATAGACCAAAATAAAGGGTAGGGCCACTCCTAGCACATAGGCAAAGGGGATGAGGAAATTATTTTTTTCCCCTCGGTTAGTTGAGTCTAGAAAGTTTTTCATTATTTGGTAGGGTTTGCTGAAAAAGTCGCTCAAGTAATTGCAGGACTTTGCAGAACTGATACCATTTTTCTTTATTCGTGGCAGGTATCCCACTCCCCTCTCCTTTTCTGGGAGAGGGGTTCGGGGTGAGGGTAATTAACCATCTCTGCCATTACTTTAGAAAAATGGTATGAGAGGCATAATAACAGCAATGGGGGAAATAGTTTATCGAGTGTTTCTCGCTTACTAGCATCAAGCCAAGATGTAAGATAGCTTTTAAGGCTTCTTCCCTTTTCGGGGCGAGTTTTTTCACGAGAGATTTTAATTCCCACCAAAGATGTTCTATTAGCTCACCATTCAATTCTGATTAGAGTCAGTGGCTGTGGCCATTTGCATTCTCTGCACCAGATTATCGAGGGCTAATTCTAGATGCAAACCAGCATCCACGGCGGTCCAACCCTGTTCGGTTAGGTGTCGCCATTCAAAGTGTAGGTGCGGACCAGTAGAAACTCCCGTACTACCCACGCGACCGATAACCGCTCCCTGTTCCACCCATTCTCCCGGTTTGACGGTAATTTCCGAAAGGTGGGCATAACGAGATTCTTGACTACCATCGAGGTGACGCAAAATCACCGTTAATCCGTAACCTCCCAACCAGTCGGCGGTGGCCACTTCCCCTGCGTAGGCGGCTAATACAGATGTTCCCATCGGTGCGCCTAAATCAGTACCCGCGTGCATGGCCCGATTCCCGCTGACCGGATGATTTCGCCACCCGAAAACCGAGGTAATTTGGGCGGGAAGAGCGAGGGGAAAGAGTAAATCGGTGCGTTGAGTTTGGTTAGAATCCGTGGGACTTAAACGGGTGGCCCGCTCATAGGTGGTTGCTTCGCTGATTGCCTCCACTTCCGCACGAGTCACCGGGGCCAAAGCTAATTTTACGCCATTCCATTCCGGGGGATTGAGGGCTACCACCTGACTTGGAATCACCGTGGGGGCGGCCAGACGTACCGGGGAGCTAGAAGCGACGAGAGTGGGGGCATAACGACGCAGGGAATTATGAGCGATAACCGGCTGATTTTGAGACCGCCGTCCTACCCGCACGGCCGGATTAGGATTGAGACGTACCCGGGCCAGATTAACCGGGGGTAAGGGTTTGGCCACAGTGCTGACCGGCTGACGACGGGAAGACCGGGCCGCCAGATTACAGCTACCTCCTACCAGTTGACCATTTTGGGCGATGGTTTGGCAACCACTGCGGCGCTCGGTGACGACAACGGAACTGGGGGGGTTAAAGTTTCTAGTATCGATAAAGTTATTTTTACCGCCGGCCCGGGGGGCAAGGGTAGGCATATCGGTTCGATGGTTTTCGGGGATAGCCAGACGGGGGGCAGGATTAGTATTTTCTTTGATAACGGGGGCTTTCAGAGTCGGGGCGGGATTTTCCACTACCGGGGTTTCGCTGCCAATTTCGGAATTAGCGATCGCATTGGGAGCAAGAGTAATCAGACCGCTGACCACTAAACCGAGACCACTGCATAAACTCAGCTTCTTTTTTAAGGATTTTCCGAGAAAAAGTTTCAATATCACCGATGAAGGATACATAGGGCGGCCTCACTTCTCACAGTTTAGTCAAAAAAATATTTAGACTCAATTATAGCCGAGACTGACCCTACCGGCCGGTATATAGATTTCGCTACTGGCATTGTCCGAAGTTAATTTAACTTTTAATTCCCCTCGATCGCTTACCCCCGTTATTATGCCCTGATAGCCCTCGAAAACTATCTTTTGACCAAAATTGGCAAAAAATTCTAAATAAGAGGCTAATAGGGCTTTTATGCCGTGATGACAGTAATATTCATAGCCGTATAGGATAGCATCGCTGGTGAGAGAAGTTAACTGAGCGATCGAGGTGATTTTATTGCCGGCCAAAGCTTGTAAATTAATACCCGTGGGGGGGACAGGATTAAACCAATTGAGGCCCACTCCGATGACTGCTTGCGGGATGTTTTGACCCTGAATACGGGTTTCTAGGTTAATTCCCCCTAGTTTGCGCCCTAGTAATACTAAATCATTCGGCCATTTGATTTTAACAGGTATTTCCTGACAATTCAGGTGATGAGCGATGCCCCAAACTGTAGCGAGAACGAGATGGGCAGATTTATCCACCTCTAAATCCAGATTTAAAGCCAAAGATAAATATAATCCTCCCGGTTCAGAAATCCACTCCCGTCCCCATTGTCCCCTCCCGGCACTTTGTTGACTAGCAGTCACCACAAAAGGCGGATTTTCCCCCGACTCTAATAATTCCCACGCTTTAGTATTAGTGGAAGGTAATAGCTCAAAGTGATGGATTTTGGTCATAAATTGGAAGTGGGGAGTATTTTCAGTGATCAGTAAACAGTAATCAGTGACCTGATACGGCCATCCGTTGAGTATAGGCTAAATATCAGGAGAGGCACTCCTGCAAGTGGAGTGACTCTTAAATGATTACAGATGTGTCAGCAGCTGCGTGTAAGCATCCCACCGAAAAACTAATGCGCTCCGGGGTTTGGGGGCGGCGCCACGCCCCCAACGGGGGGTTTTGGGGGTAGAACCCCCCAAAAGCTTGGATTGAATGATCAAGTGGGAAGTAATACGGCCATCCGTTGAGTATAGGCTACATATCAGGACAGGCAAAAGGCAAGAGGCAAAAGAGGGAATAGATAATCAGTTTTTAATAACCGGATTGAGTATGAAAACTGACATCTGATCACTGATAACTGAATCACTGATCACTGATAACTGATAACTGATCACTGATAACTGATTAGGTGCAGGGGAGAGAACGCAGGTACTCACTGAGGTGGGAACGTAAACCGATGCCATGGAAAAGCGGGCCACGACTGCCTAATTCGACAATACTGACAGCTGCCACGGGCATTTCAAATCGATCGCGATAACGGCCCACATCAATACCCATCAGACTACAGAGCATGATCCGGATGGTGGCCTTGTGGGAAACGATCAAGATATTGCCATCACTGTGGGTGTGTTCAATTTCCTCCAAAACGGCCGCGGAACGACGGGCGATATCGATCCCCCTTTCCCCGTTGGGGGGAGCATTCCAAGCCGGATCCGTCAACCAGCGTACATAGAGATCATGATATTGACGATCGATATCGTTGGGGTGCATACCTTCCCAAAGACCATAACCGATCTCTTGTAATCCCTGGCGGATTTCCAATTTCAGTCCCACCGCTTCACAGAGAGGTTTAGCGGTTTGAATAGCTCTTTGGAGGGGACTGACATAGGCCGCACGCCAAGGTAAAGAACGATAGACATCGGCGAATTCTTCCGCCATTTCGATGCCTTCGGCCGTCAAACCGGGGTCATTTTCTGGAGTACCACAGTATCCTCCCGTTTTGCTATAGGCTGTCTGTCCGTGTCGCAGAAAATATAACATCAAGCACATAGTTTTTCAGGAGACCAAATCCGGGGCTTCCTTGGTTACTGTTGACTGGTTAGGTTCCCGCTCGGGAGCGCAGGTCATTGCGGAGGTGAGAGCGATCGCCCATGACTTGAAAGAGGGGACCATGTTCGGCTAATTCGACGATCGTCACCGAGGCCACGGGCATGGCAATTCGATCGCGATAACGGCCGATATCAATGCCTAAAAGAGAACATAACATGATTCGGATCGTTGCTTTATGGGAAACGATCAAAATATGGCCATCATCGTGATGATGGTCGATTTCCTCTAATACTTCCGAACTACGGCGAGCGATATCGATGCCTTTTTCGCCTCCTGTGGGAGAATTCCAGCCCGGATCTGCTAACCAGCGCACATAATCATCATGAAACTCCCGATTAACCTCGGCTGCGGTTTTTCCCTCCCATTGGCCGTAGGCAATCTCTTTTAATCCTTCCCGTTTGTGGATGGGAATACCTAAGAGTTCGCTTAAAGGGGTGGCTGTGGCCATGGTACGTTTGAGGGGACTGGAATAGATCCCTGTCCAAGGCACATCTCGATAGGCAAGGGCGAAATCCTTGGCCATTTCATAGCCGGCTGGGGTTAGTTCCAAGTCTAATCGACCGCAAAAACTACCCGTTTGACTGGCTGTGGTTTCGCCATGACGCAAAAAGTAAAGTTTTAGACTCATCTTTTGGGTGCATCTCAATATTTGTGACTCTCTCCCACTTATAGTGATAAGCAGAAGTTATTAAAAGAGGGCGAAGGCAATTCGCCGCTACAATCATCCTTTTTACCTTTTGTTTCCCAGTAATTCTCTAAATTACCACTATATTTAGGGTTTACTAAAAAAGTTTTTCCAGGGTTTCGGGAGAAAAAACGAAAACTTTCTATCTCAGTCGGACAGCAAGCTAACTCAGCAATTGAAGCGAAAATTCTGCCATTCTCTAGAATGCCATTCCGGGTTAATCTGGGTTTTGTGACAATTTATGGCTAAATTTTAAGAGGCAGTATGGAACGCACTTTCTTAATGATTAAACCTGACGGTGTACAACGCAATCTGGTGGGGGAAATTATTCAACGCTTTGAAGCTAAAGGTTTTACGTTGGTTGGGTTGAAAATGATGCAGGTTTCTAGCGAATTAGCGGAAAAACACTACGCTGTTCATAAGGAACGACCATTTTTCCCTTCGTTAGTCGATTTTATTACCTCCTCCCCCGTGGTGGCTATGGTTTGGCAAGGAGAAGGAGTAATTGCCTCCGCTAGAAAAATTATTGGCGCCACTAATCCCCTCAATGCCGAACCTGGTACGATTCGCGGTGATTTTGGCATTAGTGTCGGACGCAATCTTATCCATGGTTCCGATGGTCCAGATACCGCCAAAGATGAAGTTAGTCTCTGGTTTAGCGATGCAGAATTGGCTAATTGGACTCCCGCCATCACTCCCTGGGTCGTAGAGTAAATCCCTTTGAAGCAGTCAGGAGTCAGGAGATAGGAGTCAGTATTCTCCGAGTCAGCTTTTTTCTCCCTTCTCCCTTCTCCCCTCTCTGCAAGAACTACCCCTGCATACTTTGTGCTTTTTGTCAAAAAAACTTTTTTTTTGCAACAAAACTACACAAAAAAAAGATCATCGTTGTGGGTGAAATTGACTGATTTACCTGTCTGAATTGGGATCACTCTCTAGGTGTGGCAAGGGTTTCAACCATTGCTGCCTAAGAAAGCACAAAATACCCCATTATGAAATTCAGTAAAATCGCTGTAACCATTGTAACATCGTTGTTAAATAAAAATCTTTCTCAATTAATTCTTAAGAATTTGTAAATATTGCGGAATGTTAATTTAAATATTCTCAAGTCTTTGGAGGCAATAAATAACTTTTGCTTATCTTTGTCTAACATTGAGTTAGGAGATAGGAGTCAGGAGTCAGGAGATTATTTTTATTTATTCTTCCCACACCCCAC
>NZ_JAQMSY010000186.1:0-12104 GCF_028329095.1 Microcystis sp. CS-574 | reverse complement strand
TATGGTGGAATCGGTCTAATTTCGACGGGAACAGCAAACGAACTCATTGAAGAGCAAGTAAGTTCCAAAAACGCGGTTTCTGTAATCAATCATCTCCGCAAGACGGAAATTCCTTTACAATTTCGGGTCTTAGGTTCTAATGCGATTCTCAATGATGGAACTACTCAAAACACTCTGAAATTAAAGGTACTCAATTCCCCTTTATCTAATAACACGCGACCAATTCTCTTATTAAACCAAAGTTCAAAGTTTATTGTCAGCTTTGAGAAGGGAACTCATGCAGACGCACTGGTGGCAACAGATAGTCAGTTAAAGGGCGTTCAAATCACGGTAACAGACACCAATTCTTGGACATCAGACCATACGGCAAATTCCACTCAGTGGAGTTTTACACCCAAGATAAACCAATTAACAGCAGGACAGGGAATCGAGCTAACAATTAGCAATTTAGTTACAAACAGCGCCTCTGGACTAGCCTGTATATATATTGACTATCAAAACATTGGTAGCTATCCCGATGGGCGGCTAGTTATACCTATCGAAAAAACGCCACTTTTGTATAGTGGGGGACAGGTTGGTATCGGTACTAAGACTTTTGACCGGGAGACGACTAAACTGAAGGTTAACGGCGATATAGTTTTAGGCAAGGATGAAACAAATAAAAAATTTATATTTCACAGTCGCACAAATTATAATGGCGATTTTCTACAGATCACTCATGACAAAGATAATAATGAGTGGGATTGGGGTCAGGGAATCACTTTAAAAAGAGGTGGCGATGTCGGCATCGGTACAAGTACTCCCGCAGCAAAACTTCATGTGGATGGTGGGGATGCGGTTATTGGTGGTAAGGTCGGCATCGGTACTACAACTCCTAAAATTCATCTAGCAATTGGTGATAATGACACGGGACTAAAGCAGCAAGGAGAGAACGAATTAGCTATTTACACAGATAATAGAGAGCGGGTGCGAGTAGCTAAAAATGGCAATGTCGGCATCGGTACGCTCTCACCCAGAACTAATTTAGATGTTAATGGTTCTGTAAGATTCGGTGAGAATTGTACAATGGTGCAGAAAATGATTTGTGGTCAAGTATTTTACGATACTTTCAGAGAGCAGTTTTGGTACAGAATTTCTATAAAACAAGGTGAAGGCTACCTGCACTGGAAAGAGAAAAAGTTTCACCTTTATTATGGATTTACTGCGCAATATCGAGCCAATCTTGTAATTTTAGTCACACCAACGCATCAGAAGACAAATAAAATAGCCTGTGTCGAACAAATTAATAAGGATCATTGTGTAATAGTCACGAAAAATAGCCAAACCCAGGAATTAGAGCCAACAAATTTTTCCTTCATGATTATTTACTATGATTTCTATACAGACGTGCCTGTGCCTAATCAAGGCTTCAATGGTTTCATACAAGGTGGTTTGGGTTATGTACAGCCAAGTAACCACCCTAGGGTACCGGACAAGGACTTGCCTATGCCGTCTACCCCCCAACCCTATTAGGGCTGATTCATTCTCTAGTTTGATTCCTTGTTTGTCTGTCTTCAATCGCTTACGGGGCAAGCAAAGCAAGGCATTTTAAAAATTTTTCAGATATTTGTTCTGAGAAATTGACTGAAAACCTTGCCAGATAAGGATTTGATTGAATGACATTTGCGAGAATGAAACAGCCCTACCGAACCCTATACCTAAAGACCCCCGCTATCAAGGCGAATAGACTATAGCGTTTCCTGTTCCCAAGAGGTACATTATCGATGTCGAAAAATTTAATCAGCAAAGGTTAAACTGTGCCACACAGGTGTGAGAAATGCTATATATTTCCTAACTCATCAACCAAACCCCAAAAAAAACCATGGCTACAAACACAAAACCCGACTTAAAAGAAGAACTGGAAAAAGGTCTCTCAACAACCTCAGATGACTCACCGGCAAAAGGTCCAAAAATAACAATTTCTCTCGGGGAAGACATCGAGTTTATCTCTGAAGTTAAACCCGACGAAAAACCAAGTACAGGTAGAACCATTGTCGCCTATACAGCTTACAAAGAAGACAAAGAGGAACCCTTCAGTATCACCCTCAATGATTTGATGGCAACCCTAGACCAAAGTATAGCTGACTTGTTACCAAAGGGACTCAAGGATAAATCCATCAATTTCAAAAATGTGATGGTGATTTACCGGAAAGAAAACAAAACAAGTAAAGGAGAATGGCTGTTTGTCCTAGATTTAGATATCGCCACCAAAATCAAATTAAAATCCCTTCCCGTAGTGGGGGATTTAATCTCCGATGAAGTTGGTAAAGAAGAATTAGTTCCGTCCTTGCGACTTGTCGTTGCTTCTAAAGCCTTTAGCATCACAGAAATTCGCGTTTTAAACGACAAAATCCCTGACAAAGAAGACGACGAAGACGAAGACGAAGACGAAGACGAAGACGAAGAAAAAGAAGAAGAAAAAGAAGAAGAAAAAGAAGAAGAAAAAGAAGAAAAACAAAAAGAAAAACTCATCGCCCCAATGCCGGTTCCTAAAAAAGTGGGTAAAGACGAGGACACCAAACTCTCTGTCCGTAAAGGTTTTAGCTTATCAGGTAAATTGGGATTACCCGATGCTGATAAGATTTTGAGCTTGTCGATAAGTCCACAACAAGCAGAAGAAGAACAAGAAGAATTGGCTCCTGGTGGAGAAGAAGAAGAAGATAATGTCACCAACAGTAACTTAGCCGTTTGGTTTGATATAGACAAAACCTTCGGACCGTTTTCACTTAAACAAATTGGCTTCCAATATGAGGAAGAAGACGACGAGGCGGAAATAGCCATCGTCATTGATGCTGTCCTCAAAATCGCTGGTTTGACCCTCTCTTGCGACGATTTAGGAGTCGGGATTTCCTTAGACGACTTAACGCCATCCTTTAAAATATCGGGCATTGGCATAGAGTACAAGAATCCAACTATCGAAATAAGCGGGGCCTTACTGCGTGCCGACAAAGAAAAGAACGGCATAAAATACACAGAATATCTGGGTTTAGCCAGACTCAAATTTGATCTAGCAGGTAAAAGTTTTGGTGTCAGCGCCATCGGTGCCTATGCCTACTACGACGGTAAACCCTCCCTATTTCTATATGCCGTTCTTGACGTCACTATAATAGTTGATCCCTCCTTCATTATCACGGGATTTGCTCTGGGTTTCGGCTACAACCGCTATCTGAAAGTACCCTCCATCGACGAATTACTAGATTTTCCCCTAGTGGCCGAAGCAGTAAAACCCAGCAAGAAGAAATTTTCGGATGATAATGAACTGATTACCAAAAAACTGACTGAGATGGATAAATACATCCCCGTATCCATCGGATCTGGGTTTGTTGCCATCGGACTCAAGTTTACCTGCTTCCAGATGTTAGACTGCTTTGCGCTGCTAACCGTCGCCATTGGGGAAGATTTCGAGATCAACCTGTTGGGAATTGCCAAGATGAAAATTCCCACTCCGGCAAAAGACTCGAAAAATACAAGCTGTATTCTCAATATGACGATGCTCCTACGAGCCAGATTTTCTCTGAGTGAAGGAGTAATCTCTATAGAAGGTCAATTAGCCTCGGATTGCTATCTCTTATCCCCAGATTGCCGCTTAACTGGTGGCTTTGCCGTCTGTCTCTGGGTTTCTGGCCCTCATGCAGGGGATTTTGTCATTACTTTAGGCGGTTATCACCCCCTATTCAAAAAACCTGCCCACTATCCTACAGTTCCTCGTCTGGGTTTCCACTGGAAAGTAGGAGATTGCCTATCCCTCAAGGGAGAAAAATACTTTGCTCTGTGCGCTCATGCCATCATGGCCGGTGGCCGACTAGAAGCCAATTTCAAACTCGGTAAACTGTGGGCTAACTTTGTCGCTGAGGCTCATTTCCTCATCTCTTGGAAACCCTACTACTACGAAATCCTAGTACAAGTGAGGATTCAAGCTGGCTATGGAATACTCGGACCTGTTAGTTTAGGGGTGCAACTCCATATTTGGGGTCCAGAATTTGCCGGTACAGCCACATTTAGAATTATCTTCGTCAAAGTCACTGTGGAATTTGGCGATCAATCTTCTCGCTTACCAGAGCCTATCGATTGGGAAAGTTTCCAAAGTTCCTTCTTACCCCCTGCGAAATCAACAGCACAAGATTCATCAACAGCTGCAGACGTTTGTAGTGTTGTTCTCAATCAAGGAGTCACCAAACAACTCTCACCAGCAACAACCAAAGAAGTCGCCTTTGTCGTCAATCCCAAAGAGTTAGAGCTAGTAGTTAATTCTGCTATCCCCAGCAAGCAAGCATCTTACGGTGATAACGAACCTCTCCCTGTTAGCAATGCGAACACCGATTTTGGCGTTCGTTCCATGGGCATTAAAAAGGATCAACTCGAAAGCAGCTACAACATCAAAATTACCCGAAAGACAACGGAAGGAGGCTTACAACCCGTTAACCAGGACCAGTTCCAATTTATCCCGATAACTCAAGATGTGCCAACCGCACTTTGGGGCGATGCTAAAGTTAAAGTTGTCAAAGTAAAGGGTAAAGACTCAGAACGAATTCTTCTCCCTGAAGCTAACGATCAGCAATTTGTTAAGAACACCCTCTCTGGTTTCCGGATTGTTCCTCAAATCAAGAAAGATGTCTGTAGCACCAATATTATTGATGTCAACGAATTGCGACACGATACCACCGCCATAAATGACGTTTACGCTTGGCAAAAAACGACTGCTTTTTCTGGGGTTTCTACCGACAATCAAGCTCGAACTACAGCCATCAACAACAACATTGTCAGCACCAATACTCAGAATAAGCGCAACAATCTGCTCCAATCTCTCGGCTTTAATCTAGCCGATGATGTTAAATTAACCGATTCGGTGGCTAATTCTTTTGTCATTGCACCCCAGGTTAAAGCGTAATGCAATTAGGGGAGGTCAGCTGTTACGCATTTAAACCGGGTATTAACGTAAGTTGCTAGTTACAAATTTTGTCTATGATTTCTAGGTTCGATCCCCCCTAGCCCCCCTTGAAAAGGGGGGAACCAGACTCAAAGTCCCCCTTTTTAAGGGGGATTTAGGGGGATCGAACTAGCGAAGCTTATAACTAGCAACTTGGGTTATTAGAGTATGAGGAAACCCGTAACTCCTCCCCTCTCCCCCCCCTCTTATACCAAATCTGATCAGGATTTTCAGGATTTGAAGATTTTCAGGATGCTCAATCCACAATCCACAATCCAAAATCCAAAATCGCCATAATCCACAATCCACAATCAATTAATCATGTCCACATCAACAGTTAAAGTTCAATTCATCCAACATCGCCAACCTCCCCTAGATAGTGGTACTTACACAGTCGAGGTTGAACAAAAAGTTAAAACCAAACAGTCTGACAAAATACCTGAGCAGACATTCAGTAAAGAGCTTACCTTTTATGTAGATGGCCACCGTTTTGCTCCCCTAACTCCTGATGTCATTTATGCCGTTTTTCCCCCTGCGGGAAACTTGGGTGAGTATTCTAATGCCTTGCCCCATATCATCCTCAAACGCGGTACCCTACCTTGGGAGCGTACTATCAGATCAACAAATTCTGATCTCCCTTGGTTAGCTCTCCTTCTGTTTCAGGAATCAGAAAAACCTGAACCAAAAACGATTAAATTAAAGGAGCTAAAAGCAACTTCTGGTAATACTAAATTCCCCACATTTATATACGAGGCGGGGCAAAATGATGAAGATGTGGTGACGGTAATTGATGTCCCTAAAAACATTTTAGAAAAGATTCTTCCTCCAGAAAAAGATCTGACTCTCCTTGCGTCTGTTAACCAAATAACCAACGAGAAAAATGAATCTCTCAGTGAACCTTTAGCCACTATTTTAGGCAACCGTTTACCCAAGAAAGGGGAAGTAAGTACCGTTCATTTAGTCGCCCTTGAAGAACGCTATGAAGAACGCTATAATGGAACAACTGAAAAAAATGGAACAACTGGAAAATTTAACTATCAAGGTGCAGGACCTAACGATTTCATCCGTTTAGTTAGTCTTGCTAGTTGGAGTTTTACCTGTGTTAATAGTAAGCACAATTTCGATGCCCTGCTTAAAGAAATTGATCGCGAACCCGATACCCTCAGACTTCCCTCCGAAGGTAATAATCCAGCAAAGCAATACCTAGATTTAGGTTATGTACCTCTCCACCACGCTCTGCGACAAGGAGATAAAACAGTTTCTTGGTATCATAGTCCTTTAAGTACAGGCCAAAGCCAAGATAATCTAACCGCTCCTGTTGCTATAGCTGATCAATTGATGCGTTATGATCCTAATACGGGTATGTTTGATGTTTCCTACGCTATGGCTTGGCAGTTAGGACGAATGCTGACCCTACAAAATCAACCCCTGGCTGTGGAGATTTTTAACTGGAAACGCTCTAAAGCTCAAGATTTACATCAGATACAGCAACAAGTGCTGCACCTACCTTTCCAAAGCACAACTGAAACTAACGGGGATCTACCTACAGCGATCGCCAATTGGTTCCAAGATTTAGAATTGCTCAAAAACGTTCCCTTTAACTATTTGGTTCCCGATACACGGTTACTTCCCCCCGAATCTTTGCGCTTCTTTTGGATAGATTCCTATTGGGTTGACTGCTTACAAGATGGGGCTTTTAGTGTCGGACGAGTTACGAAAGAAGACTTGCGATTAGATGTTCAAAGTCGCAGTTTACAGCGAAGCAAAACCCAGTCTGATAAAACTATTACTGGCTTCTTGTTACATTCAGAAGTAGTATCCGGTTGGCCCGGTTTAGAAATAGAAGGTTACGCCACTCCCGTAACTGGAAATAATTTTGTCGGACCAGAGAATAAACTAACCATACTCCGAAGAGATCTGCTATCAGATAATATCTTACTCTGTTTTTTTGCCGGGGAAGTCAAAACCCTTGACCTTTCAATTAAGGGATCATCCGTTAATTGTGGTGTAGATCCGATTAAAAAAGGAAGTCCGATTACTAAAGGACTACGAAACCTCGACGGTAAGCAAACAACCGGAAACATAGAGGTTCCCTTCCGCAATCAAGATCTAGGAGTAATTAATATTGAGGAAATGACCAACAGGCTCAAAGAAGGGTTAAAATCTCCCGATAATTTCACTGAAGGGTTAAAATCTCCCGATAATTTCACTTCTGCTCAATTTGCAGCCACCATGATTGAGGGATCCCCCAAAGTTAGATTTGTCGCACGGGGTTAGAGTTGTTGGGTAATGTCTTTGGGCTTTTGGGAAATCAAAAAGTACCGCATCTGGGAGTGTCGGGGGGAAAATTCCTGGACTTTTTCCTTGAAAATTAGGTAATTGACCCCCTCAAAATCGGTAAAACCCTACACCCCATACCCTACCCCCACGACAAACTTTTTCAACAGACCCTATCTATTGCTGATTTTCCAGATAATTACAGATTTGTTCTAATTTAGCCAGGGCTTTTCCTGACTGTAAAGATTGTTGTGCTTGCTGGAAACCCGTGGGGATATCTGGGGCAATTCCACAGCGCCAAAGATAAAAACCACCGTTAAAAATTGCCGCGTCGGTTAATTCGTTATTTTCTCCGGCTAATAAACCCTTTAATTTAGCGGTGAGCATCTCTAAAGATTCGAGGGGATAATCCGAGGGACAGAAGCCATAATCGCGAGGATTTAGGAAAAATCGCTGAAAGGAAGGGGGATCGGTGGGATTTCCCAGACCAATAATCGCCGTCCGATTACAGGCTAAATCACAACTCCCCTCTAATCCTTTCACGGTGGTGAAGTGAGAGATATTTCTCAGAGCGAAAGTTTCGCGAAAACGATCCTCGGTGGGGGGATGAACAAAACCCGATATCTGATGAATATTACCCACAAAAGGCGACCACATTAACTCTACCGTGGCCATGGGCGGACGTTTACCGATTTGCTCCCGATAGGTGACAAAATTCTGTACTAGGGGAAAATGGCGCGGAATATAGAAAAAAGTCAATCCTGTGGTGATTAAACAGTCTTTCACTGCTGCTAAGGATAATTGACTAAAATCTGCTCCTAATTGCTGCCAGATTTCCCTGAGGGAAATACCGTATTTAGTCGGCATTCGATCGCCCCCGTGCAGGACTACGGGAACCCCCGCCAACCCTAAGATTAAAGTAGTGATCGGAGTAACCGGGGCAGTGCGAGAGCGTCCATCGTAGGGATTGCCAAAAATAGCGATCGGATGCTGAAAAGAGGCTGATTCTAGGGTTATTTGCGGACCAAGCTCGGCGTAGGCATCAAGCATTCCCGCTAACTCATCGCTGGTGGGGCGTTTAATGCGATGGGCAATCATAAAAGCGCCGATTTGGGCTGGGGTTGCCTCTTGGGTTAACATCATCTTGGTGGCCATCGCCGCTTCGGGACGGGTTAGATTTTTGCCCGTATGGGTGCCACTACCGATCGCTTTTAATAATTCTCGAAAAGTATCGCTCATCTCAAGGAAGAAAATAAAGGATAAATGGGATTGATGGGAATTGCTAAGGCTGGACAGGGTGATTTTCTAAGCTTTTAACCACACTTTGATTCATTTGCCGCACTAATTGACAAAAATGAGCGATCGGTGGTATCTGTAGGCGATCGCTGGTGGTGACAAGGACTACCTGACGGGTGAGACGATGACTAAATTTACCATGGTTAAGATGGGGATTTTCGCCACTAGGGGAAGCAAGAGGACGAATGGCGAGGGTGGCATCGCTACGCGCTTCCATCAGGGCAGATTGAGGCAGAAGAGCGATAATATTACCCTGACGCACCACACCGCGAAAAGCATCAAGGGTGTTTAATTCCATGACAGTTTTTAGGTGGGCATCCTGACGGGAAAACCATTCTTGTACTAATCTTTGCATTCCGTAGCCATCTTTGAAAACCACTTGCGGATAGGGGATTAATTCCGACCATGGCACTTCTTTGTATTGGGCAAGGGGATGATTAGCGGCCATGAGAATTTCGATCGCTTCTTCGTATAATATTTCTACCACCATCTCTGGGCTAGAGGTGAGAAAACGATTATTCATTACCAAGGCCAGATCTACTAAACCATCCCGCAGCACTTTTAATGCGCGATCGCTGCCCAGGGCTGTAACTCTTAACTGCACTTCTGGGTATTCAGCACAAAATTTCGGCAAAATCGGCGGTAAATAGTGGGCGCACACGGAATGAATCGCCGCCACGCACAATTCTGGCTGTTTTCCCGCCTGTAGGTCAGTGATTTCCTCGTGAACATTCGTCCATTCTTGACAAATTCGTTTCGCCCGGGGCAGTAATTTCTCGCCAGCAATGGTTAATTTCGCTTGGGCGGTACGATGGAAAAGAGGTAAGCCCAAATCGGTTTCTAGGGATTGAATCTGGCGGCTGATAGTCGATTGGGTGACTCCACACTGGCGGGCAGCTTGACCGAAATTGCCTGTATCGGCTACGGCTAAAAAGGCTTGCAATTGCTCAATCCGCATTCTTTCTGGTTTTAATTACATTTCGTCATGACCTTATGACAATAACGAATTTTACTGGGACTTTTGGTAGAAATTGCTACCGTTTTCTCAGTTATCAGTTAGCAGTTAGCCGTTAGCAGGTGTCAGATTTGAGTTTTCAGTTCACTGATTACTTTTTACTGTTGACTGAGCATTGAAAAAAGCTCTCTGCTCCCTAGGGTTGATTCATTTAAATTAAGTACAGCTGATTTTGAGTCAATAAATTTGACTGAAGATTCTCAAGTTTATCTTTTTCTAATCAAAAGAGTTAGTTACAATAACTAATCTTTAATCCTCTGCCAATATTTATTATGAATAAATTGATAAAGCTTCTTCTCAAGCCACTAAAAGCCTATCTCTCTTGAAATTGTCTGAGAGTACATACTCATTTTACAAAGACAGCGATCGCTTTTACTTTTGATATTCTGATGGGAGAATGAAACAGCCCTACCTTGATAAGGGGGGTGTCTGATAATTTTTAACGCCTACCTACTTAAAATCTGAGTTCGGGAATCAAAAGGGGAAAAGCGCCAGACCAGGGAGCTTCTGTTTTACACTAGAATTTGGCCGCCTGAATCTAGATCTATGCCCACTCTGACCCTCAATTTTCCCCTGACTGCCGTTGTCGGCCAAGAAGCGATTAAATTAGCCCTACTCTTAGCTGCCGTGGATCCCGCCCTGGGGGGTGTGGTAATTGCCGGTCGTCGGGGAACCGCCAAATCAGTCATGGCGCGGGCGATACATTCCTTACTGCCACCGATCGAAATTATCGCAGGTAATGTCTTTAATTGTGATCCCAACAATGCCGACGAATGGGACGATCGCACTAAAGAAGAATATAGCAGTGGAGAGGTCGCCACGGAAGTTATCCGGGCCCCTTTCGTGCAGATTCCCCTGGGAGTCACCGAGGATCGTTTATTGGGTTCCGTCGATGTGGAAGAATCGGTGAAACAGGGGGAACCAGTCTTTCAACCCGGTTTATTAGCCAGCGCCCATCGGGGAATTCTCTACATCGATGAAATTAATCTACTCGATGACCAAATTGCTAACCAATTACTCACAGTTTTAAGCGAAGGACGCAACCAAATCGAACGGGAAGGCATCAGTTTTCAACATCCCTGTAAACCAATCCTGATCGCTACTTATAACCCAGAAGAAGGGGATTTACGAACCCATTTATTAGATAGAATTGCCATTGCGCTTTCCGCCGATGGTGTCCTTAGTTTAGACCAACGAGTCACCGCCGTCAATCAGGCGATCGAGTATGCTGTTTCTCCCACCGCTTTTATCGCCCAATATGCCCAAGAAATCGATGATCTAAAAACCGAAATTATCCTGGCGAGGGAATGGTTAAAAGAGGTAAAAATTAAACCCGAACAAATTAGTTATCTAGTGGAAGAAGCGGTTCGCGGTAAGGTAGAAGGTCATCGCGCCGAGATTTTTGCCGTGAGAGTAGCCAAGGCCGCCGCCGCTTTAGAAGGTCGGGATTTAGTCAGTGCCGATGACTTAAAAAGAGCCGTCGAATTAGTTATTGTACCTCGATCGCTGATTACGCCACCACCCCCGGAACAGGAACAACAGCCACCGCCACCACCGCCACCACCGGAACCGCCCCAAGACGAAAACCAGCAGGAACAGGAAGAAAAAGAGGAGGAGAAAGAGGAGGAAAAAGAACCGGAACAGCCGGATAATCTGCCGGAAGAATTTGTTTTTGACCCGGAAGGGGTTTTACTGGATCCCAGTGTGTTGTATTTTGCCCAGATGGCCCAGCGTCAGGGGAAATCGGGGGCGCGTAACCTGATTTTCTCGGAAGATAGGGGACGTTATATTAAGCCAATGTTACCCCGGGGCAAGGTGAAAAGAGTCGCCGTCGATGCCACTCTCCGGGCGGCTGCCCCCTATCAAAAAGCCCGTCGCTTAAGAAATCCCGAACGTCATGTGATTATAGAAGAAGGGGATCTGCGCTCAAAACGGCTGGCCCGCAAGGCCGGTTCTTTAATTGTCTTTGTGGTTGATGCCTCCGGTTCCATGGCCCTGAATCGGATGCAGTCGGCCAAAGGTGCGGTTATGCGTCTGTTAACGGAAGCTTACGAAAATCGCGACCAGATTGCCCTGATTCCTTTCCGGGGTGAGCGAGCAGATGTACTATTGCCGCCGACCAAATCGATTACCCTAGCGAAAAAACGTCTAGAAACCCTGCCCTGTGGCGGCGGTTCCCCTTTGGCCCACGGTTTAACCCAAGCGGTTCATGTAGGGATGAATGCCCGTTTATCGGGGGATATCGGTCAAGTGGTGATTGTGGCGATTACCGACGGTAGAAGTAATATTCCTTTGGCGAAATCTTTAGGCGAACCGATTCCGGAGGGGGAAAAACCCGATATTAAGGCAGAACTGCTCGATATTGCCGCTAAAATTCGCTCTTTAGGCATTAAATTGCTGGTCATCGATACGGAGAAAAAATTCGTCTCCACTGGTTTTGCCAAAGAATTAGCCCTAAAAGCCGGGGGTAAATATTATCATCTACCCCGGGCCACGGAACAAGCGATCGCATCTATGGCGCGAGGGGCAATTGCGGGACTGTAGCTGGGG
>NZ_JAQMSY010000185.1:0-9525 GCF_028329095.1 Microcystis sp. CS-574 | reverse complement strand
TTGATCCCCCCTTAATCCCCCCTTGATAAGGGGGGTGTCTGATAATTTTTAACGCCTACCTACTTATTTTCTTGATTTAGCAAAAACAAATCGCCCAAAAACTCTAATTCTTATGAAATTATCCCTTAGAAAATACCGATTTTTTTGGTATATTTTCTTAAATTTCTGTCTAACAATTCTTTTCTCCTCCATCGTTCAAGCTTCTACGGGAAGCACTATCGATAGGTGGCAAGCTTCTGCGTTAACCCTTTTAGGATTAGTCGCCTTTGCTTTATTTATCTATCTGTTCCTTGTCATCTTTGTACCGGAGAGGTTTTAATCATGAGTTTTGCACGCGATGCCGGTAGAGCCATCCGTTCTACCCTAGTTCTCTGGGTGATCACTGCGCTGATCTATCCTTTCTCGATGATCGCCATCGGTCAAATTCTTTTTCCCTGGCAAGCGAACGGGAGTTTAATTACCAATAATCAAGGTCAAGTGGTGGGTTCGGCTCTAATTGGGCAACCTTTCACCGGCGATCGCTATTTTAATAGTCGTCCGAGTACCACCGACTACAGTACGGCCGATCCGAAAAACGATCCTAACAAGATCTTGCAAACCGGAATTTCGGGAGCGAGTAACCTAGCTCCCAGTAACCCTGTATTGATCGATCGCATTAAAGGAAAACCCGATCCTGATCCGGCGAAAGCTATAGAGGGGGAGATTCCCCGATTAGAGAAAGCGGGAATCAAACCCACCGCAGCTCTGGTATATACCTCCGGTTCCAGTCTCGATCCCCATATCACCCCAGAGGCCGCCAGAGCGCAGATCGAGCGGGTGGCGCAGGTGCGGGGATTACCGACGAATCAAGTGGAGATACTGATTATCAAAAACACCGACGAGCGCTTTCTCGGCATCTTCGGCGAACCGGGGGTTAACGTGCTGAAACTGAATCTGGCTCTAGATGCGATCGCAAATTCCCGATCGGGTTTCTGATACTAAATCCGTTGATTATAGGCTACATATCAGGACAGGCATGAGGCATGAGGCATGAGGCAAAAGGGGGAATAAAAATCAGTTTTTAATAACAGGATTTAGGATCATACTAAATCCTGTTTAAAAGGTATAGGGAAGTGGCAAGTGGAAAGAGAGAGTTTGCCTTTAAAAACCCCAACTTAGTGGATTTACAAACATGGGATGCAGCCGCTAAAAAACTAACTGGGAGAGGATGGTTTAGCTGATCTTACCTTGATATTCACATTGAAAACCTTGATCGCGCCAAGCTTCTAAATCAACGGAATTTAAGGGAATGACTTGCCAACAGGGGGGAGAGATTAATTGTCCGACAAAAGCCCAAATTATACTTCTAGTCACATCTAAACCAGTTTTTAGCTTTGATTCGTGATTACCAGGGATACCAATTTCTCTGACTGCATCGATTTCTACTGCTATACCGTGGGATTGCAAGTGAATTTCTGCTAACCATTGAGCGCGGGGTAAATGAGTAGGAGAAGTGACAACTTTTACTTTATGTACTCCCCATTGTTTTAAAATTGGCACGGCAAAGAAAAAATTGCCGAAGGTAGAATTAGCACACTTTTCTAACCAGACGTTAGTTTTTGGTGCTTTTGCCCGTTCAAATAGTAATAAAATACAGGGATCTTTCGAGCCTTGGGAAATTAAAATCGGTATATTGGGGTATTGCTTGGCCAGATTGGCCACATAAATTTCCCGACGAATGCTGCCCCCCAAAACTAAGATGGCATCAACGGGTTTTTGTTGATTAATTGGCCAGCGGATGGCTAAATTAATCGCTAAATTAAGTATAATAAACCCAAAAACTGCGACCAGAGTTAGTTTTAACCATTTTTGCCAATTTCGGTGTTTACGAGCAACATTTTTCGGTTTTTTCGCCATTGACTTAGAGATGGTGTAACAATTGTGCTTTGATAATTTTTTCTGTGGGGTTGAGTTTGACTAATTGTGAACCTGTCCCGTCTTTACCCGTGACTGCCACAGTTTCCACCTCTAAGGGTAGTTTTCGATCCTGATTGGTACTTAATAACACTATACTCCCCGCCCGCGCCGCTACCATGGCCGCTAAACTATCCTGTTTGTTGACGAATTGTAAAGCAGGTGAACCAAGATCGCCTAATTGTGATAGGCGTAAATTCTCGATCGCCAGTCTTTTTCCGTAACCTAATCCCGAAATCAGCAGCAGATTTTCCCGATGGGGGAGAGAAACACAGCCAGCTAGATGTTCCCCGTAGCGCAATCGCAAAATTGCTAAACCCTGGGCAGATTTACCCATAATTGGCAATAATTCCTCGCGCACAGGATAACGCAACACCCGACCGCTACTGGTGGCGATCGCTAAGTCTAGGCCTTCGTGAGTAAAAATAGCACCATATAGGCGATCATCTTCTTTCAATTTCATCAGGGACAAACCCCGACTACCAACCCCCTCCAATTCATTAATGGGAAGCCGCTTTATTCGCCCCTGTTGACTCAGTAAAAGCAATTCTTGATTTTTTTGAGGTTCTGTCAAGAAAAATTGATTTAACACCGCTTCTGACTCTTTTTGGGCGGTTTTGGTCAGCAGACTGGAGATTAACACCGGTTGATTCGCTTGCGGGGGGACTTCCCGGATAGCAATCGGGTAAGCTTTAGCATTATCGAGGATAACTAGAAAATTTTCCCGTTTTTCGATCGCCTGTTGATAGATAATTAAACCCCGGTCCGGCGCTCGCTCTTCCGGTGTCGTCCAACTAATTTTATCTTCGGCATCAAGCAATAAAATCGCATTTTCTGGGGGTTCTTGGGGCGTAAATAGGCTTAAACTCGGTGCATTCTCACTCTCAGGCTTTTTCTTAACTTTATTCTCCTGTTTTTTAACTTCTGCCTTGAAAGAGGGTGTGGGGTGTGGGGTGTGGGGTGTAGGTAAGGAAACCTCTTTCGTCTGTGGGGGTGAAAATTTTTTCATCGGGACTGTCTCCTGTTTTTTCACCACAGAATCCTGTTTCTTCCCTTCTGTCTCCTGTCTCCTGTCCCCCGACTTGCCGGTGCGAATTTTTGTCCGTCTGCTATCGGCGAATTTTTTCTTTAAAGAGCGCAATTCTTTTTTCAGAGACTTGAGAAACTCCTGACGGTTATGGAGGAGGGTTTCTAACTGTTGAATTTTTGTTTGTAATTCCGTCGCTTCCGTCTCTAACTTTTGTCTTTCCAAACCGGTTAAACGACGCAGAGGCATAGCTAAGATAGAATCAGCTTGAGGGTCACTAATGCCCAATTCTGCCTGAAAACGATACTTAGCCGTCGTCCCATCGGGAGCATTTTTGAGAATATCCACCACTCGATCGATATTCTGCAAAGCTAATAATAAACCCTCGACTAAGTGTAAGCGATCGCTGGCCTGTTGCAACTCATCGCCATACTGACGAGTGAGAGTTGTTTCTCGAAAGTGCAAGAATTCCTGTAAAACTTGTTTTAAAGACAACTGCCGGGGTTGATTATCAACCAAAGCCAGGATAATCGCCCCAAAATTAGTCTGCAGCGCCGTTTGTTGGTATAAAGCGGCCAAAACCTGCTGCGGTTGACTTTCCCGCTTTAATTCAATCACCACCCGAATGCCTTCGCGATTGCTTTCATCGCGGATATCGGCAATTCCCTCCAATTTCCCTAAATTAACTAATTCGGCGATTTTTTCAATCCATGCCGCCTTATTCACCTGAAAAGGCAACTCAGTAACCACAATTGCCGTCCTTTCCCTTCGGCGCTTGCCCTCAATAATAATGGTTTCAGTTTTCGCCACTCCGCGCACGGGAATAATCCCCCTACCGGTGCGATAGGCCTCCCGAATGCCGGTATCATCTAAAATCTCGCCTCCCGTGGGAAAATCGGGACCGGGGATAATTTCTACTAACTTTTCCTCGCTTAAATCGGGATTATCGATCAAAGCGATTAAACCTTCCACCACTTCCCCTAAATTATGGGGAGGGATATTAGTCGCCATCCCTACTGCAATACCCGAACAACCATTAAGAATTAGTATCGGTAACTGAGCGGGTAAAACAACGGGTTCCTGTTGAGAATTATCAAAATTACTGCTAAAATTAACGATAGCATCGCTAATTCCCCCTAAAACCGCCTGATCACCGATGCCGGCCAAACGGGTTTCGGTATAACGCATGGCCGCCGGGGGGTCGTTATCGATCGAACCAAAGTTACCATGGCCCGATAAAAGTGGGTAACGACTGGAAAAATCCTGTACCATACGAACCAGTGCCTCGTACACTGACTGATCGCCGTGGGGATGATATTTACCCAAGACATCCCCCACCACCCGCGCACATTTGCGAAAAGGGCGATCGGGGGTTAAACCGAGTTCGTGCATAGCGTATAATATGCGACGATGGACTGGTTTTAATCCATCGCGTACATCCGGCAAGGCTCGCCCCACGATCACACTCATGGCATATTCTAGATAGGAGCGTTCCATCTCTTGGTGTAAGGCCGTGGGTATAATTTGACCAGTAGCTAAGAAATCCAGTTGTTTGGCCATGAGTCTCTCGTTTTTAATCTGTCTAGCTGTGAATCATAGGGCATTTTGCCCGTTTTAACCTTGTTTATCCCTGAGCTTCCCTATGACAACTGTTTTGATTGTAGAAGACGACCCGATAAATTTTCGCGTTTTTGCCAAAATTTTGACCAAACGAGGTGGTCTAGAGGTCAAAGGGACTGAAGACGTGGAAGAAGTGCTTCGTATTGCTCGGGACAAGAAAGCGGACGTGATCTTAATGGATGTCTCCCTCTCCCATAGTGTCTATGAAGGGAAAGCGGTAGATGGCATTAAAATCAGCCAAATTCTCAAAGCTAACCCCGAAACCGCCGATTTACCCGTTATTCTCGTCACTGCTCACGCTATGGAAGGCGATCGAGAGAATTTTCTCAAGCAGAGTCGGGCCGATGGTTATATTTCTAAACCAGTGGTTGATCACCAAGCTTTTGTTGAGCAAATCTTGGCGATCATCGATCAGAAGCTGGTCTAAGCTTTGAGTCTTCTTTTGTTAGTATATCAGTATTTATCTAGACCAGCTGCCTTCAGTTTACCCCTAACAGCTATCTCCCTAATCCTCCACTCTGCCATAGATAGCGTAGGCTCGATCGAGCGACCAGGCCCACATCTGATCCCCTAGTGAAAAATGCCACCATTCCCCCTTATGTCGGCTAAATCCCGCCTCCTTCATCACTTTAGCCAATAAAACTCGTTTTTGATGATAGCTCTGTTCTTGCGGGCTTTTTGCGGCGATATAATAATCGGGATGCGATCGCTCTCCGATCTCATCGATTTCTCCACCCATGTCGATGGCTTGTCCCTTCTCATCCACTAGGGTAATATCGATCGCCGCTCCGGTACTATGGGGTGGCGGGGTGGCGGCATTATCACTGGGAACCGCCCAAATAGTGTAAACTTCTGTTAAAATCGCTTGACTTTCTGCCTTCGATAGTTTCTCTTTGGCTAATCCTCTTGTGTCTAGGAGAGTCTGAAAACTATAATCGACCATAAATTGTTGCACTTCCACCGGTCGATAGGCATCAAAAATCAAAATTTGCCAACCGGGTTGATAGACTTGCAGACGGTTTTGAGCGTCAATCAGAGCATTTAACACCCCTTGTCGCAAAAAATAGGGAGATTTACCGCGATAATTAGCTCCTAATTTCTCGTAAGCATGGGGAGAAGGGATAACAAACTTATCTGCGGGTATAGGTACTAGGGGTTCCCCACATTCACGAATAGGAATTTTTTGGTAGGGTTTCATCTCGTCATCGGGAAACAGTAATTTTATTGATGGTCAACTCGATCGCCAGTTTACGGGTAAAATAAACCCGTTATTCCTCCTCATCATCGGTTGTAGGGAATTTCATACTGGCCCAAGTTAACTGTTTTTGCGGGTCTTTTTCCGGTTCACTAAAACTCTCCTTGAGTTGTTCTTTCACCTGAGCAATATTGCCACTTTGAGCGGCATTCTTTAGATCATAGACATAACGAGCATTTTCGATCGCTTCCTCTTTACTACGAGAACTAGACTCAAAGCATTTTTCTAGGTCTTTGTAAATACCCTTGCGAGAGATTTTTAGAAAATATTGACGTTCTGTATCGATAAGTTTAGCCAATAATTCTAGGTGCATGGAATCCTCGGCACAGATATCCGCGAGGATATCCCATTCTTCACTCCCCAAAAGATTATTATCCGCTCCCGGTCGCGGATCTTGAAAAGTTTCTCCAGTCACTTGTTTATAAATCTTCGGTAATTGGTCATCAAATTCGTGCTTTTCTTCCCTCCAAATCCGGCGAATTTCGCTGAGTTCCTCCGTGGTAATTAGGGTAATATCTTTCATCTCCTCTGGGGCATTAGTACGCACGCTCTCCTGAGCCTCTAATACCCTTCTCAGCCAATATTCCCGCCATTTTTTAGTATAGGGTCCCGGTATGGGTTCGATCGATATTTCTCCATTTAAGTTTCTTTCAAATAATTGTACTTTCCCAACAAGACGACGGAAATCACGTCTCTCTCTATCATCCAAAAGGTCTAATTCATTTCTAAGTTCTACGAGTGGTTGTAACCATTCCTTTTCTTGGTCATTCTGAACCATCATACTCAGAGATGTATCTTTATCTACCAAAGTACAAACCCAACAACCAAAACGGGAACTTCCACAGCTAGGACTGGAGGTATCTACCACCAGGGGACATTCATTATCCGCAGTTGCTCCTCGATACATTGCTAATAATTCTTTGTTGTCTCCTCCCCAGGGATTTTCCCACTGCATTAAGTACATCCATACTTCATCAGTACGCCAATCTTCGATCGGACTATAAACGAGAGAATTGGGCATATTTGCATTAGGACTCAAACGCTCACGAAGTCTTTTAGCTTCTAATTTTTCCATCACCTTAGCACGACGAGAGCTTTCTGTTTTGCGGATTCCCAAAACTAATATTGTTTCCCCACAATTTCTGATGACTTCACGAATAAAGTTATTAGAAGCGTTAATTTTCAGTCTTCCAGTACACCAACGAAATTTCAAACGGGGAGCAGGATAACCCTTACCTATTAATCCACTCCAAAAGCGATCTTCTACAGCAGGATAGAGTAAATGTGATTTAAATGGCATTCTATGAGCTTCTGAAGCTTTTTCCAGCTTTTCCATCGACTTTCTAACCCATGCAGAGACAATGGGGTTTTCAACCATTGTGTCGGTGGTGATCACATGAATAGTTTTTTGTCGCTTCTCTAATGGTAAATCAGCGATCGCATTCCAGATTAACTGTAAAACTGCTGAACTATCTTTTCCCCAAGAAACACCAATAATCCAAGGAATCTCATCTAAACAGTAGAGCTTTTGTACTTCTTGAGTCAGTAGTTTAATATCTTCTACGAACTCATCAATAGTACGATTCGGTAGTAGAGAGGTTTGGATTGCGGTCATTACATATATGCTTTTAAAGTTCTCCTCTCTATACTGTATGTCTAATTAGTAAAACCTATCAATAGTCACAGGAAAAGAGAGATAAAGCAAAACTGCTCGATCTCTGCTTGTGATTTCAGAAGGTATATAAGACTGAATTGCTCTAAATCTACTCGAAACTAGATTAAAACTATCCCAGTTTTCTCTTGTACAGCATCTCTGGCGATTTTAAACGCTTTATCGACTGCTGTTGTCTGTGTAACTATCTTTTTAGCACCAGCATCATCAATCACGATACTATTTAGCCATAAAGCTGAGTCACGGGTATAATCCAAACCCGCAAGTGCTTTAATTAGAGCTTCTCGCTGTAAATCAGTGAATTCTTGTCCAAAAAAGATTAAATGTCCAATTCGACTAAGTACCTGAAACCCAACGGTATTAAAATCCACACGCTGTTGTCTGAGATCGTACAAGTTGAGATTGACCGTTTGAGATGCAGGTTGTAGCAAAAGTCGCCAAGTATCATTGTTTTTGGCGAATTCTGTGTAAAAAATCTTTAATCTCTCTAACATCAGGAAAAATTCACTCTTACTTTGACGAGAATGAGATTCTATAACTGGTTTTCGAGATGAACCAAAAAGAAATTCAGCGACACCGATTCTTAACTGACTCATAGTAAACATATATTTGGTGTCTTTTCCGATAGTACGAGAGATTTTATCAATCCGTCCATTGAAAATGACTAAATCTTTAGTAATTGTCCGAGTCAACTTAGCAAGAGGATCGGTAACGTCGAAAGCAGCCAATAAAGCGGGAGGTATGGGTTTATTTTTGGCACAATCGGCAAAATCTTGATGAATTTGATCCATATCTGCTTCTTGAACTACCAGCACAGTTACGCTGTCGTTACGCAAGTCAGGTTTTTCAGGTAAAACTTTTTCGATCGCTTTTAACCGATGTTGACCATCAGTAACATAAAGTTCTACATCTATTGGCATAACAGCATAACCGAATTTGACTGGACCTGCACCATAGGTAAAAACTTTGATCGGTGTATTCGAGTTAAAGATGAATGGGGGCAAAATATACTGGTCCGTATCTAGCAAATACTTTGCAATCTCGTTAACGTGCTGGGGAATAAGTGGTCTGTTCATGACTTCATCCGCGTTAGACTTATTCTTTTTAGCTTCAGCACTCTGTAATTTTGCCAATTCAATCAGCAGACTACAAGGTAGAGAAAAAACTAGATGAGTTCTTCCCCCCTGTTCGTAAACATGACAAATAAAAACTCTCGCTCCTGATGTGGCCGAATCAGCGAAAGCTAAAGTCTGCGCTTCATCTTGTCTTTGACAGTGTACAATGTCAGCAGTGGAACGGTAGCCGTCGTCATTGACAGCCGATGTGATCTGAGTCATAATTAACCTTGAAAAAATGTCCAAAAACAATTAAGTACATACAAACGTCCGAGAAGTCCTACTGCAATAGGTACTTATCGGAATTTTTGTTTATGCACTGAATCTAGTTTAAAGAAAGCTTTTAGGCTTGTCAATGGCCCATATAAAGTTAAAATACCGTTTTTGCAGTCAAGATATGGACTGATTTTGGTTTTTGCAGTCGAAAAGTAGATTGATAGGTAAAATTCAGTAGGGTATAGGTAAGATACTCAAAATAGCAATCACAAAAAGGTAGAATATATGTACTTAAAAGCGGGCTTGTGGGAGAGTAGTTAACCTAAATTAGGGCTGGCTGAATATCAGTGAAAGCCTTACCAGAAAAGGGTTTTGTTACTTTTTCAGCCAGAAAAGTGCCAGAAACAAACGTTGAGAAATCGATCGGAGGGACTCAAAACCCTGGCACTTTTATGAGCGAACGCCAGATAAAATTGAGAAACTAAGGGACGAAACTACCATTTTGCCAACTGTGTGGCTCCTAGATCAGCAATTCTCAGTTTTAGACACAGCAAGCCTTTTAGGGATTTAAAGAACATTTTAAAGGGGGATTTTTGGGGCAACTTTGGGTGTACTATCAAGTCAAAAGCCTGAAGACTCGTGAAATGAAATTCGCAATCCCATTGAA
>NZ_JAQMSY010000014.1:0-19394 GCF_028329095.1 Microcystis sp. CS-574 | reverse complement strand
GTTTTTGGCTGAATTTGAGTCGAATAGTTCTTTTTATAATATCCCCCTAGCCTTGCGTTTAGAGGGAAACCTGAACTCAGAAATCTTAATCCAGAGTTTAGAAGAAATTTGTGATCGCCACGAAGCTTTACGCACCAACTTTATTACCGTTGATGGTATCCCTACCCAAGTTATACAGACACGAACCTGGACAGTTACGGTTGTGGATTTACAGCATTTATCTAGCAGTGAACAAGCAATTGCCTCCCAAGAGTTAGCACAAAATCAAGCGATTCAACCCTTTGACTTAGCTGGTGAACCCTTAATCAGAATCACTTTATTGGTGTTATCTGAAACGGAACATCTCTTATTAGTCTGTATGCACCATATTGTCAGTGATGGCTGGTCAATGGAGGTATTTCTTCAGGAACTAACCGCCCTCTATAATGCTTATATTCAGGGTTTATCTTCGCCTCTAAATCCCCTATCTATCCAGTATGGAGATTTTACCCTTTGGCAAAGACAATGGCTGCAGGGAGAGGTATTGCAACAGCAACTAGATTACTGGCAAAAACAGTTAGCCGGCGCACCGGCCCTCCTATCTTTACCAACAGATAGACCTCGACCCAATCAACAAAGTTTTGCTGGGGGACATTTACCCTTTAGCCTTTCTTGGGAATTAACCGAAAAACTGACCCAATTAACCCAGGAACAGGGTGTCACCTTATTTATGACCCTGTTAACCGCTTATGCTGTCTTACTTTACCGTTATACAGAACAGGAAGACATCTTAATTGGTACTCCCATTGCTAACCGTAATCGCAGTGAAATTGAAGGTTTAATCGGCTTTTTTGTCAATACTTTGGTCTTGCGAATTGACTTGTCAGGTAAGCCCAATTTTAATCAGTTATTGGGTCGAGTACGGGAAATGGCAATGGATGCCTATGCTCATCAGGATTTGCCCTTTGAAATGTTAGTAGAAGTCCTACAAACTGAACGAGATTTAAGTCACGCACCTTTATTTCAAGTGGATTTTCTGCTGCAAAATAGTCCCCCGTCTCCCTTAGAACTAACAGGATTAACTGCCACTCCCCTCACCACGGAAAATGACACCGCCAAATTTGATCTAACCCTGGGTATGGAGAATACCGGTGCAGAATTAAAAGGCGTATGGGAATATAATACCGATTTATTTGATCGCAGCACCATTGAGCGATTAACAGGAAATTTCATCACCTTGCTAGAAGCATTGGTTGTTAACCCGCAGCAGCCAATTTTCCAACTACCATTATTAACCGAAGTAGAGGCAAAAGAATTATTAAAAGACTGGAATGCCACCGAAAAAGCATATCCTTTCCATCAATGTATTCATCAATTATTTGAAGAACAAGCAGCACGAACACCGGCTGCAGTAGCAGTGGTCTTTGAAGGTCAAGAATTAACCTATCAAGAATTAAATATTCAGGCAAATAAATTAGCCCATTATTTACAATCTTTGGGGGTAAATTCAGAAGTTTTAGTTGGCATTTATCTAGAGCGGTCGCTGTTAGTTATTGTCGGATTATTGGCAGTTCTCAAAGCTGGAGGAGCCTATATACCTTTAGATCCAGATTATCCCCAGCAACGGTTGACTTATATGGCAGAAGATGCCCAAATTTCTCTACTGCTAACTCAAGAAAGTTTACTCGATTCTTTGCCAGTAGAAGATGTGGGGGTAATTGTCTTAGATAAATTAGCCGAGATTTTGACAGTTCAAAGTCCAGAAAATCCCCTCAGTGAAGTGGTTCCAGAAAATCTACTATGCCTATTATATACATCTGGTTCAACCGGTAAACCTAAAGGAGTGATGTTAACTCATGCGGCCTTAGTTAATCATAGTTGGGGCATTAGTGAAGTATTCGGTTTAACAGAATCTGATCGCGTTTTACAGTTTGCTTCCTTTGGTTTTGATGTCGCTGCGGAAGAAATTTTCCCCACCTGGTTAAAAGGTGGCACAGTGGTCTTAAGACCAGGGCAAATGTTCCCAACTTTGACTGATTTTGCCGATTTTATCGAACAAGAAAGCCTCACCGTTTTAAATATTACCCCTGCCTATTGGCATGAATGGGCAATCGCCGTTTCCCAATCATTAGCTACTGTACCATCCAGTCTGCGGGTTGTCGCCGTGGGAGGGGATGCAGTGTTACCAGAAACCGTCAATATTTGGCGACAAATGGTCGGAAAACGGGTTCAATGTATTAATGTATATGGCCCCACAGAAGCGTCTGTAACCGCCATAGTTCATGACTTGCTAGATTATCAGTCAGAAAAAATCAATTCAGTGCTGATTGGTCGTCCCATTGCTAATACCAAAGCATATATCTTGGATCAAAATCTGCAACCTGTACCCATTGGCGTGAAGGGAGAATTGCATTTATGCGGTGTTCGTTTAGCGCGGGGTTATCTGAATCGTCCCGAATTGACTGCTGAAAAATTTATTGACAATCCCTTTGCTAATGCACCTTTCAATCGGTTGTATAAAACGGGAGATTTAGCGCGTTATTTACCCGATGGTAATATTGAATGTTTTGGACGGATTGACAATCAGGTTAAAATTCGCGGATTCCGTATTGAGTTAGGAGAAATTGAAGCGGTAATTAACCAAAATATTGATGTACAAACATCTTGTGTGATTATTCGGGAAGATACTCCGGGGGATAAATATTTAGTCGCCTACATAGTAGCTCATTACGAACGCATACCGATGATTAGTGAACTGCGTCAGTTTCTGTCCAGTAAATTGCCTTTGTATATGGTTCCTCAAGCTTTTGTTTTTCTGGAATCTTTACCCCTTACTACTAATCGTAAGGTAGATCGTCGCGCTTTACCCGCACCAGATAAGATAGGGAATCGCCGGGATCAATATGTAGCACCACGCAATGGAATTGAAGAGATGTTGGTGCAAATTTGGACAGAGATACTCAAAATAGAGCAAGTGGGAATTTATGATAATTTCTTTGAAATTGGCGGCCATTCTCTCCTCGCAACTCAATTAGTTTCTCGGATTCGGAGTTTATTTAAAATAGAACTACCTTTGCGGAGTTTATTTGGTGCAGCTACGGTAGCCGAATTAGCGCATCTTATTGGACAATTACAGCAGCAAAATCTGACGCTAACAGTCCCCCCGATTTTACCGAGAACTAAGGATACAGAACTACCTCTATCTTTTGCTCAACAGCGTTTATGGTTTTTAGATCAATTGCAACCAAATAGTGCTTTATACAATATACCGATGGTGTTGCATTTCCGAGGCAACCTCAATCAAAAGGCCTTAGAACAAAGTTTACTAGAAATCTGTGATCGCCATGAAGTATTACGGACTAATTTTGTCACGATTGATGGACAACCGACTCAGATTATTCAAACAACAAGGGAGACAATATCGGTCGTTGATTTACAAGATTTACCCATCCATAAACAAGAAGAAAAAACACAGCAATTAAAGCAAAAACAAGCCACTCAACCCTTTGATTTAGCCAAAGAATCCTTAATCAGAATCACTTTAGTGGTGCTATCGGAGACGGAACATTTCTTATTAGTGTGTATGCACCACATTATTAGTGATGGTTGGTCAATAGAAGTATTTATTCACGAACTGACCAGCTTATATAATGCTTACACTCAAAATCATCCCGCAAATTTAGCTCCTTTACCGATTCAGTATGCAGATTTTGCACTCTGGCAAAAACAATGGTTACAAGGGGATGTCCTGCAAACTCAATTAAATTACTGGCAAAATCAACTAACAGCTGCACCCCCTTTATTATCGCTTCCCACAGACCACCCTCGGCCTGCGGTGCAAAGCTTTGTCGGTACTCAGCAAGAATTTTCCCTTTCCCCCAAACTTAGCCAAGCTTTGACTGAATTGAGTCGCCAACAAGGGGTGACATTATTTATGACGCTGTTGGCTGCTTTTGATGCTTTACTGTATCGTTATACAGGGTCAAGTGATATTTTGGTAGGAACTCCCATCGCTAATCGTAATCGCGGCGAAATTGAGGGTTTAATCGGCTTCTTTGTTAATACTTTAGTGATGCGGACGGATTTATCAGATAATCCGAGTTTTAGTCAGTTATTAACCCGTGTTCGGGAAGTGACAATGGATGCTTACGCGCATCAAGACTTACCCTTTGAAATGTTAGTCGAAGCGTTGCAACCAGAACGGGATTTGAGCCATACTCCCCTATTTCAAGTCGCTTTTGTCCTGCAAAATACACCTAAGTCTGAGATTGCAATGACGGGATTAACGGTGACAGATTTGCCACCAGAAAATACCACAGCTAAGTTTGATTTAACCTTAGCTATGGTTAGCACAGATGATGGCTTAAAAGGTGTCTGGGAATATAATACTGATTTGTTTGAGAGTAGCACTATTGAGCAATTATCAGGGCATTTTCTCAACTTATTAGGGGGAATTGCGGCTAATCCTCAAGCGCGGATTTCCCAATTACCCTTACTGACAGAAAGTGAGACTAATCAGTTATTAATTGAGTGGAACAATACTCAAGTTGACTATCCTGAGTATAAGTGTATTCATCAGTTATTTGAGGAGCAAGTTGAACGGACTCCTAATGCTGTAGCAGTAACTTATGAAAATGAATCCTTAACTTATCGAGAATTAAATAATCGTGCTAATCAATTAGCTCATTATTTGCGGAAATTAGGAGTAAAACCAGATGAATTAGTGGGGATTTGTCTAGAACGTTCTTTAGACATGATTGTAGGATTATTGGCTATTCTTAAAGTCGGTGGAGCTTATGTTCCTATTGACCCAGATTATCCCCAAGAACGCATTAGCTTCATGCTCCAAGATACCCAAGTTAAAATACTGTTAACCTGCGAATCTTTACAGAATTCCTTGCCAAATCATCAGGCTATTGTTATCTGTTTAGATAAAGATTGGCCACAAATTAATCAGACAAGTCAGGAGAATCTTAACAGCGCGGTTTCTGCGGCTAATTTAGCCTACGTTATTTATACTTCTGGTTCTACAGGTAAACCTAAAGGTGTTGAGGTTATTCATCGTAGCGTTAATCGTCTTTTGTTTGGCGTAAATTATGCACATCTAGATGCAACACAAAGATTTTTACAAATGGCTCCCATTGCTTTTGACGCTTCTACCTTTGAGATTTGGGGTGCTTTATTACATGGTGCGAGATGTGTGATTTTTACGGAAGATATTCCTACCGCTACAAGTTTAAGAAATGCAATAGACAAACATGGCATTACTATTTTATGGCTAACGGCTGCTTTGTTCAATAAGATTATTGACGATAATTCCCAAGCTTTATCAGGAATTAAACAGCTACTAATTGGTGGAGAAGCACTTTCAGTTGCTCATGTTCATAAAGCACTGGAAACTTTGCCATTGACGCAAATTATTAATGGATATGGACCAACAGAAAGTACAACTTTTACCTGTTGCTATCCTATTCCTAAACAACTAGAGGCAACAATAAAGTCAATTCCCATTGGTTGTCCAATCTCCAACACACAGGTTTACATTTTAGATAACTATCTCCAACCTGTCCCGATTGGTGTAGTAGGAGAATTACATATTGCTGGTGCAGGATTAGCCAAAGGTTATCTTAACCGTCCCGAATTAACCCAAGAAAAATTTATTCCTAATCCTTTTGAGAAGGATGAAGTGATCCCCCCAACCCCCCTTAATAAGGGGGGCAATGAGCCGTCAAAATTATATAAAACGGGAGACTTAGCCCGTTATTTACCCGATGGTAATATTGAGTATTTAGGACGCATTGACAATCAAGTTAAGATTCGGGGTTTTCGGATTGAATTAGGAGAAATTGAATCGTTACTCAACCAAAATGAGGCGGTACAGTCTTCTTGTGTGATTGTTCGTGAAGATAATCTAGGGGATAAACGCTTAGTTGCTTACGTTGTACCGCAACTCGAAATCAACCTGACAATTAACGAAATACGGCAATTTTTGCGAGCAAAATTACCTGATTATATGGTTCCAACTGCGTTTGTCCTTCTTGATACTTTCCCCTTAACTCCCAATGGCAAAATAGACCGCCGTGCTTTACCTGTTCCCGATTTACAGAGCCAAGGTGAATATATAGCTCCCCGTAACCCCATTGAAGAAAAAATGGCGCAGATTTGGGCTGAGGTACTGAAATTAAAACGAGTCAGTATTGAGGATAATTTCTTTGAATTAGGTGGACATTCTCTGTTGGCAACTCAAGTTATTTCTCGATTACAGGAAACCTTTGAGATTGTTTTACCCTTGCGTTATCTGTTTGAATCCCCAACCATTGCTCAGTTAAGTGCGGTAATTTTAAAAGAACTGCAAACAGGTTTAGGGTTAAAACTACCATCAATTGTACCCGTTAATCGAGAGTATGATATTCCCCTATCCTGGGCCCAGGAACGTCTCTGGTTTGTGAATCAATTAGAAGGAGAAAGTGGGGCTTATACTATTGATTTAACGATGCGTTTGCGGGGAAATCTCAATATTAAAGCCTTAGAAAAAGCTTTCCAGGCAATTATTCAACGCCATGAACCCCTACGGACTCAGTTTAAGCTCAAAGATAACAAACCAATACAAGCGATTGATCCTAATGTAACCTTCACCTTACCAGTTGTCAATCTGCAAAACCTCAGTCATTCTGAGCAACAGGTAAAAAACCTGTTATTAGCAGCAGCATCCGAACCCTTTGATCTCGAATCAGGGTCAGTATTACGAGTCAAATTATGGCAAGTCAAGACAGAGGAATATGTACTATTATTAGCCATTCACCATATTGCGGCGGATGGTTGGTCAATAGGTGTTTTAGTTGACGAATTATCGGTCTATTATCGAAGTTTCTGCACTGGGACAAAAGCAGATTTACCTGATTTATCAATACAGTATGCTGACTTTGCCCTGTGGCAGCGTCAATGGTTAACCAATGAAGTATTAGACCGTCAATTAAGCTACTGGAAGCAACAATTAACCGGGATTCCCCTACTACACCAACTTCCCACAGACCGTCCCCGGCCAGCAATCCAAAGTTTTCGCGGAGGGACGGAGCGACTGCAACTAGATAGTCAACTAACGCAACAATTGAAAAAACTTAGTCAAGAGTCCGGTAGCACTCTTTTTATGACATTACTAGCGGGTTTTGCTGTGTTACTATCTCGTTATAGTCAACAAACAGATGTGGTAATTGGTTCACCAATTGCTAACCGTAACCGCACCGAAATTGAAGGGTTAATCGGCTTTTTTGTCAATAGTTTAGTGTTAAGATTTGATTTATCTCAAGACCCTACCTTTGAGGATTTTCTCGCGCAGGTCAGACAAACTACTCAAGATGCTTACGACCATCAAGATTTACCCTTCGAGATGTTAGTCGAAAAATTACAAATTGAGCGCCATTTAGATCGTAATCCTTTAACACAGATAGTTTTTGCCCTTCAGAATGCTCCTAGTTCTCCCTGGGATTTACCCGGAGTAAACATTGAGGAGATACCATCGGGATTTGATTCAGTCAGGGTTGACTTAGAAGTTTACCTCTGGGATGCACCGGAAGGATTAGGCGGTTTTTGCTCTTATAACAGGGATTTATTTGATGCTGAAACTATTGTCCGCCTGATGAATCATTTTAAGACTTTGTTGGCGGCAATTGTGGAAAATCCCCGTCAATCAGTAGCTTCACTACCCTTATTAACCCCAGAGGAAGAGTATCAACTATTAGAGGAGTGGAATGAGACAAAAGCTGATTACTCCTATAACAAGTGTATTCATCAATTAATTGAGGAACAAGCAGCGCGTACCCCTGATGGAGTAGCAGTAGTCTTTGAAAATCAACAGTTGACCTATGCAGAATTAAATAGTCGGGCCAATCAACTAGCTCACTATTTACGCTCTTTAGGTGTAGAAACCGAGGTAATAGTCGGTTTATGTGTAGAGCGCTCTTTAGACATGATTGTGGCATTAATAGCCATCCTTAAAGCCGGTGCTGCCTATCTACCCCTTGACCCAGAATATCCTCAAGAACGCCTACAATTTATGTTAGAGGATAGTCAAGTCCCCTTATTACTAACCCAAAGTTCCCTGATTGATAAACTCCCAAATCATCAAGCTAAAACTGTATTTTTAGCTGAAATTTGGCAAGAAATTAAACCAATGAACCGGGATAATTTGACGGGGAAGGTAACAGCTTCTAATTTAGCTAATGTGATTTATACTTCTGGTTCTACGGGTAAACCTAAAGGGGTGATGGTTGAACATCAAGGGTTGTGTAACCTTGCTCTGGCGCAAATTCAGACTTTTGCTGTGTCTTCTCAGAGTCGAGTGCTTCAGTTTGCTTCTTTTAGTTTTGATGCCTGTATTTGGGAAGTTTTGATGGCTTTGGGAGCAGGAGCGAGACTTTATCTGGCAAGTAAAGAAAATTTAATGCCCGGTTTACCCTTAATCAAGCAATTACGGGAGAATAAGATTACTCATATTACTCTACCGCCATCAGCTTTAGCGGTTCTGTCTTGGGAAAATCTTTCCTCTCTGCAAACTATTATTGTCGCCGGGGAAGCTTGTTCTCCTGAATTGGTGAAAAAATGGTCACAGGGACGAAATTTCTTTAATGGTTATGGACCCACCGAAGGAAGTGTTTGTGCAACGGTAGCTAAATGTACGCCGGTTGATGAAAAAATAACTATTGGTCGGCCAATTCCTCATGTGCAGGTTTATATTTTAGACTCGCATTTACAACCAGTTCCTATCGGTGTACCCGGGGAATTACATATCGGAGGAGCAGGGGTAGCCAGAGGTTATTTGAATCGCCCAGAATTGACAGCAGAGAAATTTATCTCTAACCCGTTTGTCTCCCTTGATCCCCCCCTAACCCCCCTTGATAAGGGGGGAGAGCAGCCGTCAAAATTATACAAAACGGGAGATTTAGCTCGTTATTTACCTGATGGAAAAATTGAATATCTGGGACGAATTGACAATCAGGTTAAAGTAAGGGGTTTCCGCCTTGAATTAGGGGAAATTGAAGCAGTTTTGAGCCAACATCCCCTAGTACAAGAAGCGGTTGTGATAGCTCGCGCTGATCAGGCAAGTGATCATGATCAAGACCAGCTTAATACTAATTTGGTAGCCTACTTAGTTCCGGCTCTCAAGGGTCAAGTATTGCCCGAACAGCTTGCTCAATGGCAGAGTGAATATGTTAGTGATTGGCAAAAGATTTACGAAGAATCCTACAGTAAACCCCAACCTCAAACCGAGGATCCCACTTTTAATATTAGTGGTTGGAATAGTAGTTATACGGGACAAGCTATTCCCGATGCAGAAATGCAGGAATGGGTTGATCAGACAGTGAGCCGAATTTTAGGAAATCAACCACCGCAACGAGTGTTAGAAATTGGTTGCGGAAGTGGATTATTGCTATTCCGTGTGGCGAAACATTGTCAGGAATATTGGGGAGCAGATTATTCCGCTGCTACTATTAATAACCTAGAACATTTATGTAGCACAATTGAGGGTTTAGAGGGCAAAGTAAAATTATTACACCGAACAGCCGATGATTTTACTGGCATTCCCCAAGCTACTTTCGATCGAGTAGTAATTAACTCTGTGGTTCAGTATTTCCCTAGTGTGGATTATCTATTACAAGTTATCGCAGGAGCAGTCAAGGCGATTGCGGATCGGGGTAAGATTTTCTTAGGTGATATCCGTAGTTTGCCCTTACTAGAGCCTTACCATGCGGCGGTACAGTTAGCTCGTGCCGAAGCTAATAAAACCCTTGAACAATGGCAAAAACAGGTGAATCAAAGTGTAGCTACCGAAGAAGAATTGTTAATTGAACCTCAGTTCTTTATCGCGCTTAAACAACGCTTTCCGCGAATTTCTTGGGTAGAAATTGCACCGAAACGGGGTCAGGCTGACAATGAGTTAATCCAATTCCGCTATGATGTTACTTTACATCTGGATACTGATGGGCAAAAAACGACAATTCCTTGGCTAAATTGGCAGCGGGATCGGTTTTCTTTAGCGCAACTGCAAGATAAACTAAAACTGGAACAACCAGAATATTTAGGCATCAGAGATGTACCCAATCAACGATTACAAAAGGCACTACAAATTTTAGACTGTTTAGAAAATCCTCCTGGGGTAACAACGGTGGGAGAATTGCGGCAATTGTTAGCAAAAAATACCAGAATAGGGATTAATCCTGAGCAAATGTGGCAACTGGGAGAACAGTTAGGTTACACTGTTCATCTCAGTTGGTGGGAAGGTAGTCAAGATGGTTCTTTCGATGTGGTTTTCTGTCGCCAGAATGCCATCCTAGAACCGATAATAAATAAAATTGATCAACAACCATACCCCAATTTTTGGGATGATGAGACGATTATTCCCAAATCCTGGACTGATTATACGAATAATCCCCTATATGGTAAATTAGTCCAGAAGTTAGTGCCACAGGTGCGGGAATTTGTCCAACAAAAGCTACCTAGTTATATGGTTCCCCAGGCTTTTGTTTTGCTTAATACCCTACCCTTGACTCCTAATGGTAAAGTAGATCGGCAGGCTTTGCCTACACCCGATACAGCTACACGCAATTTAGCTACGGGATTTCTCGCACCTCGTACCCCGATTGAAACTCAAATGTCTCAAATTTGGAGTGAAGTTTTGGGGGTCGAACGTATTGGAATTAAGGATAATTTCTTTGAATTGGGAGGACATTCTTTGTTAGCGACTCAGGTTATTTCCCGTTCCCGCGATCTTTTCTCGGTGGAATTGTCTTTACAAAATCTGCTGGAATACCCAACTATCGCTAATTTAGCCCAAATTATTGAAGTTCTTACCGTTGCACCGGGAGAAACAGCTATGACTGAAACCTTAGAAGATTATGAGGAAGGTGAACTATGAAAACAGTTAAAGTTTTAGCTGATATCAATAGTTTAGCAAGACAGTTAAAACGGCAAAGGACAAATATTGATCCTAGTCAATGGCAATCTGATGTACTTTTACATCCTCAGGGCAAACTTCGTGATTTAGAGCTAATTTAACAACAACTTTGGAGGCAATTGGTAAGTGAAAGTAGGAGATTTTTTAGCGTATTTGAAGGGTTTAGACATTAAACTATGGCTGGAAGGCGAAAAACTTCGTTTTCAGGCTCCCAAAGGGGTTATGACCCCAGAAATTAAAGAAGAAATCGCCGCCAAAAAACCTGAAATTTTGGACTTTTTAAGAGCGGCAAAAATCCCAACTAATACTGTTGATTTAGAGATTATTCCCGTGTCACGGGATCAGGATTTACCCCTCTCTTTTGCTCAACAACGACTCTGGTTTCTGCAGCAACTTTCTCCCGATAGTCATTCCTATAATCTGTTGGACGCTTTGCGGTTAGAAGGAAACCTCAATCTATTAGCTTTAGAACAAAGTCTCAGTGAACTGATTCGCCGTCATGAAATTTTAAGAACCACTTTTCCTATGGTAGAAGGGCAACCAATTCAGCGCATTGCTCCCCCTTCAACCGTAAGTTTACCCCTGGAAGATTTACAAGGTTTATCAAAGAATGAACAAACAGAACATCTGCAAGAAATAGCGATTGCTTTCTCCTTAAAACCCTTTAATCTAGCCAAGGAATCATTAGTCCAATTTAAGTTACTTAAACTGGGTTCCCAAGAGTATGTATTGCTGTTGAAGATGCACCATATTATTTACGATGGTTGGTCTTTGAGCATCTTCTTTGATGAATTATCTCAACTTTATGCGGCCTTTGTCCAGGGTTTGCCTTCCCCTCTCGCTAAATTATCGATTCAATACGCCGATTTTGCTGTATGGCAACGTCAATGGCTCACCGGTGAAGTCTTGGAACGTCAACTTAATTACTGGCAAAAACAGTTACAAGATGCACCTACTATTTTAGAATTGCCGACGGATTATCCCCGTCCTCCAATTCCTAGTTTCCGGGGTGATGGGCAGGTTTTTCGCCTGAATCAAGACTTAACACAACGCCTCAAACGGTTAAGTCAAAAGTCAGGAGCAACGCTATTTATGACTTTACTGGCGGCCTTTTTTGTCCTAATTTCTCGTTATAGTGGTCAATTAGATGTTTTGGTGGGTTCTCCCATCGCTAATCGTAATAGTTCGGCAATTGAGAAATTAATGGGCTTTTTTGCCAATACTTTGGCTTTAAGGGGTGATATGTCGGGAAATCCGAGTTTTCTGGAGTTATTAGAACGAGTAAAGCAAACAACTTTATCAGCTTATGCTCATCAAGATTTGCCTTTTGAAATGTTAGTAGAAAAATTACAATTAAACCGAGATTTAAGTCATAATCCTTTGATACAGGTGATGTTTTCTCTGCAAAATACTCCCCAATCTGAGGCCAGTTTATCTGGCTTAAAGATGGAGAGTTTGCCTTTATCTGTTGAGCTTAAAGCGCGATTTGATTTAGAGGTAAATTTTTGGGAAGTTTCTGATCGTTTAGAAGCGGTTTGGTGTTATAGTACGGATTTGTTTGCTGCCCCCACTATTAACCAAATGGGTCAACATTTTCAGAATCTCTTAACTGCGATTGCAGCTAATCCCAATATGGGAATTTTTGAGTTATCGATGTTAAGTGATGAAGAACGTTATCAATTGTTATCATTGTGGAACGAAACTCACACAGATTATCCCTCTGATCAATGTATTCATCAGTTATTTGAGGAACAGGTAAAACGCACACCCAACGCGGTAGCGGTGGTTTGTTCCCAGCAACAATTAACCTACAATGAATTAAATTGTCGTGCTAATCAATTAGCTCATTATCTGCGGAAATTAGGCGTAAAACCAGATGAATTAGTGGGGATTTGTCTAGAGCGTTCCTTAGACATGATTGTAGGATTATTGGCTATTCTTAAAGTCGGTGGAGCTTATGTTCCTATTGACCCAGATTATCCCCAAGAACGCATTAGCTTCATGCTCCAAGATACCCAGGTTAAAATAATATTAACCTGCGAATCTTTACAGAATTCCTTGCCAAATCATCAGGCTATTGTTATCTGTTTAGATAAAGATTGGCCACAAATTAATCAGACAAGTCAGGAGAATCTGAACAGCACAGTTTCTGCGGATAATTTAGCCTACGTTATTTATACTTCTGGTTCTACAGGAATACCCAAGGGTGTTATCGTCACTCATCAAGCAGTTAATCGACTGGTATTAAATACTAATTACATCCAGTTTACTCCTGATGACCGGGTTGTGCAAGCGTCTAATATTGCTTTTGATGCCGCTACTTTTGAAATTTGGGGGGCTTTACTTAACGGTGCTAAGATTATTATTATCGCTAAATCAGTTTTGCTCTCACCCCAAGAATTGGCACTAAGCTTAAAGGAAAATCAGATTAGTGTCTTATTTTTAACCACAGCACTTTTTAATCAGTTAGCCAATTTAGTTCCGCAAGCTTTTAGTAGCTTACGATGCTTACTATTTGGGGGTGAAGCAGTTGAACCAAAATGGGTACAAGAGGTACTAGAAAAAGGTGCGCCACAACGGTTGCTTCATGTCTATGGGCCAACGGAAAATACAACGTTTTCTTCCTGGTATTTAGTGGAAAACGTAGCTTCTACAGCCACAACTATTCCCATTGGTAAAGCGATTGCCAATACCCAAATCTATTTGCTGGATAAAAATCTCCAACCTGTCCCGATTGGTGTAGTAGGAGAATTACATATTGGTGGTATGGGATTAGCCAAAGGTTATCTCAACCGTCCCGAATTAACCCAAGAAAAATTTATTCCTAATCCTTTTGAGAAGGATGAAGTGAGCCCCCCAACCCCCCTTAATAAGGGGGGCAATGAGCCGTCAAAATTATATAAAACGGGAGACTTGGCTCGTTATTTACCCGATGGTAATATTGAATATGTAGGACGGATTGACAATCAAGTAAAAATTCGCGGCTTCCGTATTGAATTGGGAGAAATTGAGGCTGTACTTAGTCAAAATCAGGCGGTACAGTCTTCCTGTGTGATTGTTCGTGAAGACAATCCCGGGGAAAAACAGTTAGTTGCCTATATTGTACCTAAGCTAGGAGTAAAGCTAACAAGTGGCGATTTGCGTCAATTTCTTAGCCATAAATTGCCCGGTTATATGGTTCCTGGTGCTTTTGTGATGCTGGAGTTTTTCCCTTTAACAGCTAACGGAAAAATTGATCGCCGTGCGTTAAAAGCTCCTAGTAATACCAGTGATTCAGACAGATTTATTGAAGCGCGTAATCAGTTAGAATTAAACCTCGTGCAAATCTGGTCAAAAGTGCTAAAGATTGACAAAATTAGCGTGCATGATAACTTTTTTGACCTCGGTGGTCATTCCCTTTTAGCTCCTTATTTAATCACCCAAATTAAAGAACAGTTAGGCAAGGAAATTGCCGTAACTACAATATTTCAAAACCCAACTATTGAACAGTTAGCGACTATTATCGAAACCGATGCAGATTCCTCTAACCAGTCTTGTTTGGTTCCCATTCAACCCCAGGGTTCAAAGCCTCCTTTCTTCTGTGTTCCAGGCGCCGGGGGACGACCATTTTATTTTTACCATTTAGGACGTTGTTTAGGAAAAGATCAACCTTTCTACAGTTTTGAAAATGATCTCTATCAACAGTTTGGAGAAATCACTCGTATTGAGGATATAGCCAGTATTTATCTTCAAGCCATGCAAGATTTACAGCCCCAGGGTCCCTACTTTTTGGGAGGACATTCCTACGGTGGTAATGTGGCTTTTGAAATGGCTCAACAGTTGGTTAATCAGGGTCAACAAGTGGCATTACTAGCAATAATTGATTCTTCAGCACCAACTTATAAAGATAAACAAATTTTGCTAGATTATATTGATTGGGATCATGCGCGATGGTTAGCTGAAGTCAGTAAAGGTATCGAAGTTTATTTAGATAAAACCATCGATATTTCCTATGAAACTCTTCAATCCTTAACAGTGGAGGAACAATTAAAATACGCCTTAAACTTTTTTAAACTGGCTAATATGCTTCCTCCCAATGCGGAAACTACGCAGCTTGAAAAAATTGTCCAAGCCTATAAAACTAGCTGTTTATGTCTGATTGATTATCTCCCTAAACAGATTTATCCTGGTAAAATTACGATTATACGGGCCGGGGAGGAATTAGCTGATGATCCAAATAAAGATTTAATAGCTGGAGATTGCGAGGATTCCTCTTTAGGCTGGAGTGAATTTTCTACAGAGCCAGTTGAGATTCATTTCGTACTAGGAAATCATGTCTCGATTATGGTGGAACCCCATGTCCAGATTTTAGCCGAAGAGTTAAAAGTTTGCCTTGAGATTTGATACCAAACCCGTTTTTAAGACTATGGTTAACTGCCAATTCAACTTGAAAAACTCAGTTATCAATTGTTTCTCCCCAATCTCCTGTATCTTTTAAACAGGATTTAATCTAAGAACTGACGATTTTCTACAAGTTGTGTGAATGGTAAGACTAATGTAAAATGCTGCAAGGCATCTGATTGCTAGACAGCCAATTTGTATTCTTTTGCCTTACCATGGATTTTATATGACTGAAATCCCGACCAACCAATCCAACTTAGTGATTTTAGGAGTCTCATCAATGACGGAAACTACTGAAACGGCCATTCCCAATGATTTTCTCGGAATTAATCCCACAGAAATCAACAAAAAACTTGTCTCCTGGGGAATTTCTCTGGATGAAGTTGTTCAAAAACTTGCTTCTCTGGGACTCCCCGGCATTATTTTCATTATTGCTGTTGCCGCGTCCGGTGGTACTGCCTATCCGATGATTTACGCACTTTTTGGGTTAGGCGGTCCGCTGGGACTAATTGGTGGACTTGGGGTCTTAGGCCTCTCTACCATTATTGGCGACATTGTGACGGGTTATGGCATTGAGGCACTGCTTAAAACGGTCTATCTCAAACGTCGTGAAACAGAAACTCAAGAATATCTCATCAATGAGGTGGAAGGTTTGCCAATTTCTCAAGTTCTAAAACTTAACCTGAAAAAGGCTATTGAAGTAGAAATTGCTGCCGAAGAACCTGTTGCTCCCAAAGAAGTCGAAATTGCTGAAGAGTAGTTGTGACTTGACTAAGCACTTTCTCCCCCCGCTTCCCTCACCGGCAAATTGACTTTTTCAGCAAACCCTAAATACAACAAAAAACCGCCATAAATCTTACTCCTGCTTGACTTATGGCGGTGGTTGTTTTCTGTGTGAATTACTGAAAGCAATCTTTAAATTAATTAACTATCTTCCCAGTCAGAAGGCCATTTCCAAGTCCAAACGGGAGCGGGTTCAGAATCGGGGGGGGAATCGGGAGTCGGAGCCTCGTCTTGGTCCACAGATAAAAAACGAGCAAAGAAGGGGATTGCTTTACTTTGTTCGGTATTGGGATAATTCATGGTCATTCCTAGTTTTGAGTGGCAGCTTTTTCAAGCTAGCTGCGATTACCTTGCGATAGTAACATATATTGCCGTCTTACTCAAGTCAAATACTTGGTGAACTACCTACACTTCTCTTGCGGGTAAGTGTAGGTTTCCTAGCCAACAGATAGCGGAATCCTGGATTTCTTGCGTCCTCCCCTACCCTATCCGATTTCCAGTTGGCTATCGTTATTATCGATCTGACTGTCTAACAGTATTTGCGTAGGTTTCCATTTCCCATCCCTTGTTTGACAAGTACACACCAACCATACGGATTGCTCTCCATCCCCGAACTCAAGGTGACAATCTTGGCAGGTTTCTTGGAAGTTTTGATCCCCGAACTGCAATTCCCCATCTATATTACCGATATGGTCACTAAGCGTCAGTTCGGTGGGGAGCCATTCTCCATCGCGAGCTCGGCACTCAGCACTCAGGATTGTGCTGTCAGGGTCGTAGTTGATACTGCTACAAGTGTGCGAAAAATTAGGCATGACAACTCTGTGTGTTAAAAAACAATATGATTCAGCATAGTGCCTTAGCAGCCGACATTCCGCACCGCTTCATATACTTTTATATATTTTTACATTCCCCAAGATGTTTTGACGAAAAACCTTGATTGTAGAAACTACTATTGAGAAAAATTTCAATAATTGATTTTTTCTGAGAAAAAAATTTGCAATTCTTCACCTTGATAAAAATCTATGATTGTAGCTATAATCTTTACTGGCAAAGGATTGTAAGCAATATATTAGTAAAAATTATCAATTGAATGTTAAGAAGTGCGGAAAGTGGGTTCTACTAAGCCCAATCGTGTTAGACTAATGTAGTTTTTGCCGAAAGAGTTAAGTGAGTTTAACAATGGATAAAAATGAATGGATTAGTAGATTCGATGATTTAATTTGTAGTCCTTCGATTCGAGAGTTTTATGGTGAAAGAGAGTTTTTTAATGTCGGTTATTGGCTCTCCCATACCCAAGATCAACAGGAAGCATCCTCTACTCTGATGGAGAAACTTTTAGAATTTATTCCCAACAAACAGGGAACAATTCTTGATGTTGGCTGTGGTTTAGGAGCAACTACCCATTATCTTCTCAAATATTACCCATTGACAGCAATTGTGGGGATTAACATTTCTCCGACACAAATTGCCAGAAGTCTCTTGAATTTTCCCGAGGGTAAATTTCTGTTAATGGACGCAGTAGAGATGGATTTTGCCGATCATTCTTTTGAGCAAATTATTTGTGTAGAAGCGGCTTTTTATTTTAATACCAGGCGGCAATTCTTGCAAGAAGCTTGGCGAGTATTAAAGCCGGGGGGAACCTTAATTCTCTCAGATCTGAGTTTTGCCACAACAGAACTTTTAGGTGATTGGACAGTTCCCCAAGCAAACACGGTCAAAGATAGGGCAGAGTATCAAAATCTTTATCAACAGGCAGGGTTTAAAGATGTTCAATTTGTCGAGGTGACGGAGGAGTGCTGGTTCAGACATTTTCGCCATCTTAAGTCTTGGTTAACAGAGGAATTGCAATCAGGAAAATTAGACGAAGAGACCTATAATTTAAACATTAAGCCTCTGGATAATTTGCTAAGTTCCTCGGTCATAACTTATTGGTTAGTTGCTGCTCAAAAACCAGTCAATATGCTGTAATAAGTAGGTAGATGTTAAAAATTGTCAGACACCCCTTTATTAAGGTAGCAGGGGGGATCGGCATCCCCCTTACCAACGGGGGATTAAGGGGAGATCGAACCCAACATCTATCTTCAATTTAGTTGTCAGTTTTTCTTGAATTTTTGGAGACAAAAAAATGTTTGATTCCTTATCGGGTAAAAAAGTCGTTATTATTGGCGCAAGCTCCGGGATTGACCTAGCGATTGCTCAAAAATTGCTCTCCCTAGGGGCAAAAGTGGTGCTTTCCCATGCTTCTCAAGAGAAATTAGCTGCCGCCGTTGCCCTAATTTCCGGGGAGATTGAAGCCAAAACTGTTAATTTTTTACAAGAAGATTCTGTTAATACCTTTTTTGCAGAAATTGGCAACTTTGACCATTTAGTAGTCACCTCTCTGGGAGACAGAAATATGCCGCGAGCCTTATTAACTGAAATGACCACAGAAACGGCCCGGGGAGGTATGGAGAAATTCTGGGCAACCTTTTTAGCCGTGCGTGGCTCCCTGAAAACTTTGGCCAAGGACGGTTCTATTACCCTGACATCCAGCGTCACTATATTCAAATATTCCAAAATGGGCGGAATTTCCGTCATAGCCGCCGCTAATAGTGCCGTAGCCGTATTTGGACGCGCCCTCGCCCTAGAAATCGCTCCTATTCGCGTTAACGTTGTTGCCCCCGGATTAATAGAAGATACAAGTATCTGGAGCAGTCAAGGTGATTCAGAACGCTCGGACTTGAGCAAATGGGCGGTTTCTGCCCTACCTGTCGAACATTTAGGGCAACCCGAAGAAGTCGCCCTAGCAGTATTGAGTTTGATTATCAACCCCTATATGACAGGTGTGGTTTTACCTGTGGACGGTGGAGTTACTCTTTAAAAGAAATGGTGAAAAAAGACCGAGAAATCCTCGAGAACAAAAAATCTGGTGTCAGAGCAGAAAAGCGAAAATAACAAAGTGAGCAGAAAAATGCAGGAAAATTAATAAGTACCCTATCCCTTATAGGGATCTTTCTTAACAATTTTGTCAGTAAGTATTCTAACCCTTATCCTGACTTGATTTCAGTTTTTTCTTTGTCAGTAAGGGTGTCAACCAGGAATATTATAGATTGTTAACCGAGTCTTGAAAGCCCTGTGCTACAAAGGGTTAAAATGTTAAGAAAGATGTGACTAATGGATAGGACCGTATTCATAGTGATAGAGAGAGAAACGGTATATTAGAGAGATAATTTTTAATTTTTTCACTACTACCGAATCACCACCTTAAAATAATTAAGTAGGTAGGTGTTAAAAGTTGTCAGACACCCCCCTTATCAAGGGG
>NZ_JAQMSY010000184.1:0-17463 GCF_028329095.1 Microcystis sp. CS-574 | reverse complement strand
GTGTAGGGAGTGGGGAGTGGGGTGTGGGGTGTGGGGTGTGGGGAGAATAAATAAAAATAATCTCCTGTCTCCTGACTACTGATAACTGATAACTGACTACTGATAACTGATAACTGATAACTGATAAGAGAAATTAACCGAATCTACCGGCTACATAATCGCGAGTTTGTTGATTAACTGCATCGGTGAAAATTTTCTGGGTGGTGTCAAATTCCACCAAATGGCCGACGCGGCTTTCATCGGTATTAAAAAAGGCCGTGCGATCGGATACTCTAGAGGCCTGTTGCATATTATGGGTGACAATCACGATCGTGTATTGTTGCTTCAATTCATGGATTAATTCCTCGACTTTGAGGGTAGAAAGGGGGTCTAAAGCAGAACAAGGTTCATCCATTAATAATACTTTTGGTTTTACTGCCAAGGCGCGAGCAATACACAATCTTTGTTGTTGTCCTCCCGATAATCCTAAAGCGGATTTATTCAACAGATCTTTAACTTCATTCCAAAGAGCAGCTCCTTTTAAAGCTGATTCCACAATCCTATCTAATTCACTGCGACTAGCGGAACGATAAATTCTAATACCATAGGCAATATTATCGTAAATACTAGCGGGAAAAGGGTTAGGACGCTGAAACACCATACCCACCTGTCGCCGTAAGGTATGAAGGTTAACTTTGGGGGCGTAGATATCTTGGCCAAAAAACCTAACTTTGCCCTTAACTGTCACCTCTCCTTCTAATTCCCCGATGCGATTGAGGGCTTTTAAGAGAGTGGATTTACCACAACCAGAGGGGCCGATCATGGCGGTTACTTGCCTTTGCGGGATTTCTAAAGAAACCCCTTCCAGGGCTTTTTTACTACCGTAGAAAAAGCTAAGATTTTCGACTTCGATCGCCGAATTAGCTAGAGAAGTAGGGGTGTTCATGGTAGAGGAATCGATCATCATAAAAATGCTTAATTTGAGCGTTTACGAGTAACAAAACGGGAAAGAAGGCTAGTAATTAAAACTAAGATAATCAGCACTAAAGAAGCTGTCCAAGCTAGGGAATTTTGTTCAGGAAAGGGGGAACTAGCATAGTTATAAATCAACACCGTTAAAGCCGGTGTGGGCGACCAAAGACTTTCTTGCCAAAATTGACTAAATAAAGCCGTAAACATTAAAGGGGCAGTTTCTCCGGCAGCCCGGGCCACCGCTAATAATATCCCGGTCATAATCGGTGCGATCGCTGCTGGCAGGACAATGCGAAATACCGTATCGAAACGGGAACCCCCCAAAGCGGAGGAACCGAGACGGTAGGACATGGGTATTAGTTTTAGTGCCTCTTCCGTGGTTAAAGCGACGATGGGCAACATAATCACCCCTAAAGCAAAGGCCCCCGCTACGGCGGAAAATTGTTTGGTAGTTAACACCAAAACCCCGAAGGAAAACACCCCGACGATAACGGAAGGGGTACTACTCAACACCACGATCGCAAAGCGCAGGATCCCACCAATTTTGGAACCCCGAGCGAATTCCGAGAGGAAAACCCCGGTGAGAATCCCCAGAGGTATGCTGCCTAAGGCAGCTAAACCGACCATGGTTAAAGTCCCGACGATCGCATTAGCAAAACCGTTGGGAACACTAGGATCGGAGCCAACTGGGGCAGGTAAAGAGGTGAAAACTTGCCAATTAAATCCGGGTAAACCTTCTTTGACAATTTGAAAGAGGATAGCGAATAAAGGCAGAATAGCGACGGCACTAAGAGCGATCGCTAAACCCGTGAGACCGTTGGTAAAAAAATGCCGCCACGGTGACAGGGGTTGCTGTAAATCTTCTTCGGGAAAGGCTCCTTGAGTCATAAAATTAACGATTGCGGTTGATAAACTGTACTAACAAAGCCGCTACACTATTGACGGCTAAGGTAATAACAAATAGAATCAAAGCTAGATACATCAAAGCTCCGATGTGGACTTTTTCAAAAGCTTCTGGGAAAGTATTAGCTAGTACAGCAGGAATAGTATAACCGGGGGCCAAGAGGGAGGGACTAATAATCGAGGAGTTACCGATTACCATAGCCACCGCCATGGTTTCCCCTAAAGCACGCCCTAAACCGAGGATAATCGCCCCGATAATGCCAGAACTGGCCGCCGGCAACAGCACGCGCCAGATGGTTTCCCAACGAGTGGCACCTAGGGCCATGGAGGCGCTGCGTAATTCCGGGGGGACGGTAAGCAAAACATCGCGACTGATAGCGGAAATGGTCGGCACGATCATGATCGCCAGGATCACACCGGCAATCAACATACTCGGTCCCAAAGGTTGGGTACTAAATAAAGGGAACCAAGCAAGATTTTGAGATAACCATTCTTGCAGGGGTTTAAGCACGGGAATTAGCACGAAAATCCCCCATAAACCGATAATTACACTGGGAATCGAGGCAATTAATTCCACCAAAAAACCGATGGGATAACGGATACTGGCCGGCAAATAATTCTCGCTCGTGGTTAAAGCAACGGCAACACTGAGGGGAATGGCTAATAAAAGAGCCAGAATCGAGGAAACAACGGAACCAAAAATAAAGGGTAAACCACCAAATTTGAGGACGTTCACATCCCAAGTGGTTCCCCAGAGAAATCCCAGACCGAATTCATTGATCGCCGGCCGCGCATCCTGAAAAACAATCCAGGCCATCCAGAGCAGAAAAATTAAACCAGAGGCGGCACAAATCCAGACTAAGACTGTAAAAATGCGATCAAATAAACCGGCAGTGCCGGGGTTTTCGTTAAGATTGGCCGCTGAAAGCTCAAAAGACTCAACGGGTTTAGAAAAATTGGCCATAAGTATAGATCGCGATTACCAGTTATCAGTTATTTCAAATACAACTGTATGGGCTGAACATTGTTCAGCCCAGAGAAAAGAAATACTTGCCGTTATTAGTTATGGACTTAACCGGTAACTTTTTCCATCTTACTGGAAAGCGGTGACAATCAAGCCCAAACTAATACAAAAGTATTTATTTAATTTTGTTAACTTCGGCTAAAACTTTTTGAGTCACCGATTGAGGAATCCGGGTAAATTCCAATTGATTGTTAATACCTTGACCGGTGGTGAGAATCCAAGTCAACAGTCTTTTAATTTCCGCCGCTTTTTTGTTATCAGCGTAGTCTTTCGGTACTAATAACCAAGTAATCCCGACGATCGGATAACCACTGCCCGGATCGTCCATATTAGCGGTAAAATCGGCGTTAAATTTGATCCCTTCCATAGCTTTGTTAGCTTGGGTGAGACTGGGTTCGACAAATTGACCGGCTTTATTTTGAACTTTAGCAGTTCTCATGGTTGCCCCTTCATTTTTGCGGGCAAAGGTATCTTGAACGTAACCGATCGAGCCTTCTGTTTGTTTAACCAGGGCTGCCACACCATCATTTTTCGGTCCCTTGAGAACCGTAAAACCCCAGTTAGGTTCTTTGCTGGTTCCCACTTTACTTTTGAAAGAAGGACTAATAGCGCTCAGGTGAGAGGTAAAAATCTCGGTAGTACCGCTACCATCAGCCCTAACCACTACTTTAATCGGTCGGTCGGGCAGTTTCGGATCTACTTGTTTCCAGTTGGTGATCTCGCCACTGAAGATTTTACCCAGGTTAGCCCGGGAAATTTGCAGGTTATTTACCCCCGGCAAATTATAAACCACGGCGGCGGCTCCTCCGGCGGTGGGAACTAGCAGTAAACCGTTTTTCATCTGGCTTTTTTCCGAGGAAGAAGGAGCGGCATCGGAAGCCCCAAAATCTACGGTTCCGGCGATAAATTGCCGAATACCAGCACCGCTACCGACAGAATTATAGTTAACGGTGACACCAGTGGCGTTTTTATAGTCGGCAAAATAACGCTGGTATAGGGGTGCGGGAAAGGAGGCTCCTGCACCGTTCAGGGTTTGGGCGAGGGTTTCTCCCATCGTCCCTGCTAAGGCCGCTGCCGTGGCGAAGGAGACGGCACACACACGAGTTAGGGTAGCAGTTGAGAATATCATAAGTTTTCCGGTTGAAGAATCCTGCACAATTGGGAAAGTTAAACTTTCTTCAAGATATAGTTTAATGCACAAATATTACTTTTAAATCTAGAAATACTTTAGATTTTTTTTGGTTAAGATTTGGTAAAGTTTAAGTTAAATTTACTTTAAAAAAAGTCAAACCTTTTGGCAACAATTTAGTTATACCGATCAAGACAAAAATCCATTGTAAGCTATAGGGATTCTCACACCAATTTGGCACATTTAAACCTTTGCTGATTGAAATTTTCAACATCAATAATGTACCTCTTGCGAACAGGAAACGCTATATAAATAGCTACCTTTTTAATGTTTCATCGCTTCTATTATTTTCATGGTTTCGACGCTGACAGTACAGACTCTTTGCAGTAAGTCAATTACTGTTTCTTTATAATCGGCGAAGTGATAGTTATTAAATCTTTCGGTGCTGGTTTGATCTTTGGGTTTCTTTTCCTTATGTGAAGAAGCCGAAAATCAATTTAGTTGTAAAATACCTACACCTGTCAGAGAGGGGAGAGGAGAATAAATAAAAATAATCTCCTGAATCCTGACTCCTGAATCCTGAATCCTGATAACTGATTAAATGCCGTGACTTTTGCCGATTACCCAATGACGACGGAAGAAGCGAGCGAGCGAAGTTTCTTCTAAGGATAAGTAAATCGGTCTTCCGTGGGGACAAGTGCGGGGATTACGAGTATTTTGCCAATCATCGAGTAAATTCTGCATTTCTTCTAAACTTAAAGCTGTACCGTTGCGGATCGCACTACGGCAAGCGGTGGCCACCTGAGCAGTTTGTAAATCCCCCCCTAAACTTAATTCTAGTAAAGCATCAGCCCGATCCTCCCGTTCTTTTAGGAGAACAGGAATACTACGAATTGCCCAAGAGCGATCGCCAAAACTAGCAACTTCTAATCCTAAACGTTGTAATTGTTCGATTTGTCGAGTAGTTAACTGATTTAAGATGATCGGAGTATCTAACGGCACGATTTCCCAGTTATCCTCTAAACGTTCGTACAAAACCCGCTCATGGGCAATATGTTGTTCCACTAACCATAATCCGTTAGGATGTTCGGCAACTATATAAGTTTGGTGAATTTGAGCTAATGCCTTTAATTCCAGCCGATTTTTGCTGGATTTCTCCCCTATTATATAGGTGCTTTTTTCTTCGGCAGCCTTGAGAATTTGACTGACGCGCTGATTTTGCGCTTTTTCGGGTATATGTTCGGGATTTAGTCCTAAAGCCTTGTCTATGGCTGAAATTATCTGTTCTTGCCAAAAAACCAGGTTATGCAGGTATATTTCCGCTTTAGCTGGGTGACGATTCCAATCGATCGAACGAGGGTTAAGATGTAGATGGAGAAAACAAACGGGATAGCGATCTTTAGGGACTGTGCGAGCGAAAGCTTGAAATATTGCCTGTTCTAACTCCGATGAGCGCACCATTCGCCCATTAACAGCAATTTTAACCCAATCCGGTTGATGGCGAGAAATGCGATCGGGCAACCCAATGACTAATTCAATTTGGGCAGATTCTGCGTCAGGAGTCGTTAAGTCAAGTTTTAGGGCTGCTAAATCGTTAAAATGCAGAGATTTAACTAATTGCGGTAATATTTGACTGGCATCCTTACCCGGACTAATGCGTAACCAATCTTGATGATCTTGGAAAACCTGCCAAGTAATTTGGGGATGACAGAGAGCAAAATTATGAATTAAAGTCTGTATATCCTTTAATTGTTTGTTAATTGACGGTAAAGCTTGACGACGCACAGGAAAGTTAGCAAAGAGATTTTCTACCGTGACGATAGTGCCAATAGCTATAGGAATCGTTTCTAAATTATCCGGCTCGCCCTGGTGATTGTAAAGACAATAACAACCTAAATCATCGTCATGACGACTGGCAACCCGCAGACGCGCCACCTGTGCGATACTGTGCAAAGCTTCACCACGGAATCCGAGACTGGTAATCTGCCAAAGATCGTCCCGTTGGCGGATTTTGCTGGTACTGTGGGCATAGCTACACAGTTGCAAATCTTCTCTAGACATTCCCCTACCGTTATCCGATACTTGTATTCGCCAATTTTGGGGAGATATATCGATGGTAATCCTATCTGCCCCCGCATCAATGGCATTTTCGACTAATTCCCGCACCACAGCGCCTAAAGAGTCGATTACCTCTCCTGCGGCAATTAAATCGATTACGTCTTGGGGTAAAACTTTTATGGGCAAGGTCATCAATTAATGGTTTTAGCCAAGGGCAAACTCGATATATTGTCGCACAGGGGGTGCATGATTAAGGATTCCCCTCCCTAGCAATTTATCGGCGATCGCTGCTTCCTTACCATCCCGCTGCACCGATCAAATATAGCGATAGTCCTGGAGCAAGTCCAATGATACTAAATCGGCAAAAATGTTGTTGATAGGCAATAATCCCTGATCGAGATAAGATTGATTCTGGTGATGATAGGGAAGACAGTAGTGAATAAACTAAGCATTCTGGTTTTACACGGACCGAATTTAAACCTATTGGGGAAAAGAGAGCCGAATCTCTACGGTAACATCAATTTAGAAGCGATTAACCAGTTTTTAAGTGAAGAAGCTACCCGTTTAGGGGTGAATTTAACCGCGCACCAGTCCAATCAGGAAGGGCAATTAGTGGACTGGATTCAGCAAGCATGGGGTCAGCATGACGGTATTTTGATTAATGCAGCAGCTTATACTCATACCAGTATCGCCATCCGCGACGCACTCTTAGGCACAAAAATCGCCTGTGTGGAAGTACACTTAAGCAATATTTACAAACGCGAGTCTTTTCGTCATCATTCCTACATTGCCGATATAGCCGTCGGACAGATTAGCGGTTTTGGGGCCGAAAGTTATCGCTTAGGATTATGGGCATTAGTCGATTATTTGCAAAAGAATCGGAAAATTTAAGACAAATGCTGGAACTTCGGGCTTTTAAACCCAAATTTTCGATAAACTAGCGTAGAGGCCGTCTTTAGTTAATAAATCTTCATGGGTTCCCGATTCGACTAATTCCCCGCGTTTCAGGACAAGAATTCGATCGACATTGCGAATAGTGGAGAGACGATGGGCGATAATAATAGCAGTACGATCGACTAAAATCTGTTCTAAAGCTTCTTGAATTAATACTTCTGTCCCCACGTCTAAACTAGCAGTAGCTTCATCTAAAACTAAAATTTCAGGGTTACGAATAGCGACTCTCGCAAAAGCGAGTAATTGTTTTTGTCCTCCCGACAAATTTGCGCCCCGTTCGCGTAAAAGAGTATGATAACCATCGGGTAACTCCTCGATAAAGTGATCGATATTAGTTAATTTAGCCGCTGCCTTCACCTGCTCAAAATCATAATTTTCTCCTAAAGTAATATTGCGAGTAACATCTCCAGCAAAGAGAAAAGTTTCTTGGAGAATCACACCGATATAACGTCTTAATTCCGCTTGGGGAAGATAACGGATATCGATACCATCCACTAGAATTCTGCCCTTATTTGGTTCATAAAGACGACAGAGAAGACGAATAATCGAACTTTTTCCCGCACCAGTGGGACCGACTAAAGCGACTTTTTCCCCCGGATTAATGGTAAAATTGAGACCTTTGATAATATATTCATCTGGTTTATAACCAAACCAAACATTTTCAAAAATAATCTCGCCAGTTTTAAGTTTTGTTGGGAAAGAAATCTCTTTATAATTGTTAGAATCAGTAATTTCAATGGGAATACTCATTAATTCCCCAATGCGTTCAATAGCAGTAAAACCCGATTGAAACATGGTAAATTTTTCGGCAAACTGACGCAGGGGATTAAAGAGACGTTGGGAGAATAAAATAAAAGCCGATAAAACCCCAAAATCAATGGTTTTTTGGAGAATAAAAATACCCCCTAACCATAATACTCCTGCCACGGCAATTAATCCGATCCATTCCAACGTAGCTGAGACGGCCGAATCATAAAAAATTGTTTTATCTAGGGAGCGACGATACTGAGTATTGGTAGCGCGAAACATTTCAGCGTTAAAGCGTTCGCGGCGAAATAATTGAACAATATTAACTCCGACTACATTTTCCTGTAATTGGGCATTAAGTTTTGATAATTGCTCGCGTACTTGATAGTTAGCCCTACGGTATTGTTTTTGAAAAAAGATAATTAAAGCAGTGACAGGAAATAACATCAACACCAACAATAGAGCTAATTGCCATTGCAGGGTAAACATGGTGAGGATAATAACTAAAATATTGACCAGATCACTGACAACTCCGATCGCCCCACTAGCAAAAACTTCTCCTAATGCTTCCACATCGCTGGTTAAACGAGTGACTAAACGTCCCACGGGAGAGCGATCAAAAAAACTAGAGGAAAGGGAAGTAACATGACTAAATAAATCTTCCCGGACATTAGCAGTAATTGACTGACCGACTTTCTGCACTAGATAACCTTGTGTTGTCCCTAAAATCAGTCGTAAAATAATCGAAACCGACAGGATAATAATTAGGGTATTAATGGCTGCTGTTAAGGGCATTTGAGCCAAAAAACCCCAGGTTTGTTCCTTTTGCAAAAGGGAAACCGCTTGACCGATAATTAAGGGTTGGATCGCCCCCGTCAGAGATAGGGGAAAAAGAAGTATTAATGAACAAAATAGCAGGGCTTTTTGCTTTTTTGCGTAGGGAAGTAATCTTAATAATAAGCTCCAGTCATTTTCTTTGACCGGAGGGGACACAGGGGAGGATGATAGACTCATGAAGTGATTTCCCATGAAATTCTGGGCAGCAGGGGAGAAATTACGCCCCTATTGTTAACTTTTCTAACAGGCGATCGATTTGGAAATGTTCCCCCATTAATTCGCGAATACAAGCGACTTTTACCTGTTCCTGTAAGCGAATTTTCCCGAAGGCCTGATCGACGATTTCCACGGTACTGAGAGTATCTAAATTTACCGAGAGAATCGGTACTTCTAAATCCTCGGCCCGTCCCAAAATTAGGGGATCCGGAGAGATAGAACCAGTTAAGATCAAACAGGTGGTAGAAGTTTCTAGGGCAGCTAACTGGAGGTCTGTGCGATCGCCGCCCGTGATCACGGCCATATTTTCCCCCTTGCGAAAATATTCTAAAGCGGCGTTGACATTCATCGCCCCGATCGCTAAACTTTCTACCATCCAATCTAAACGATCGGGACGACATAATACTTTGGCCCCCAAAAGATGGACAATTTCCCGAACACTAATACTACGCAATAATTTACTAGCAGGTAACAGTCCTAAAACTTCCACCCCTTGGCGGGACAAATAGGGTTTCAGGAGAGATTGTACTTCCTCCCAATCATCTTCCGGGATATCACTAATCACTACCCCCAGCAGCTGATTATTTAATTCCTCTCTTGCTTTCAGCAGACTCTCGGCAATTAGGGGAGAACTATAGCGGGCCACCAATAGGATTGGAGTCTGGAGAATTTTGGCCATCTCCCCCATCGATAACTGAAAAATACTGCCTTCCCAGAGAGTCCCCGGCCCTTCGAGGAGGATAATATCACTGTTAACTCGATCGAGATAACCAGCAAGAATATTGCCGTAGTCCTGTTGATCTACACCTTGTAAACGTTTAGCAACGGAATCCGCATCAGTGTAGATCAGGGGTAAACGCAGCTGCTCCGGGGATAATTCTAATAATTGCCGAATAAATTCTACATCCTCATCGACCAATTGCCCATCGACGTATCCCGGACAATTGCCCACTGGTTTGCCGTAACTTATCCCTAGTCCTTTTTGTCGCAAGAGATGCGCTAAACCGACGACAGTTCCCGATTTACCACTGAGGGGTTCCAGGGAAGAGATAAGTATAGATTTGGCTGATTTGGCCACGATTTGCTCCTTTTAACCCGTAAAATCCCGACTTTTATCATTCAAATTGCAGCAGTTTCCGATAAAATCCCTGCGAAAAGTCGGCCGAACCTAGCTGCTTAAAGGTTTTAATCGCATCGATGAGGTATTCGATCAACTCGGCGTTAATAATCGTCATCTCATAGCTTAGGTCGGCCTGTCCTTCAAATTGTAAACGACAACGGGTCAATTCCGAGGGCAATTTTGATACATACCAAGAGGCCACAAAGGGAATCCCTTCGCTATTTTCTATGTGACGACGACCTTCTAAAGCTCCTCCTTGATACAAAGCGATCGCATAGGGCAAGATACTATGTTTGTCCTTGGCATAGTAGGGCATATATACTAACACATCAGCCTTATTAGCGGGTTCTAATTGTTCGATCGTCGGCATAATTAGTCAATTCTTGGGTTCTCAGCCAAGTTACCAGTGACACTGATATTTTCTATATATTTTAACCGATCGCCCCCATAATCTCCCGATCAAGAAAATAGGCAGATTTTACGGCCAGATCAGCTTTCTTCACTGAGGTGATCATCGGCTATAACTGGCATACTAACCCGAAAAACCGTGCCGGGGTAAGGGGAACTTGTTGGATCGGGATTAGGACTGATAAATTCAATCGTCCCCCCCATGCTGGTAATTAATTCTTTGGCGATCGCTAAACCCAATCCCGTACCAGGTATATCTCCCCCTGCTTGCACTCCCCGGTAGTGACGTTGAAAAATTCTTTCTTGATCACTCCTCGCTATACCATAACCTGTGTCTTTAAAAACAATTTCTACACTATTCTTAACATTTTTTACCTCGACGGTGACTTTTCCGCCAGCAGGAGTATATTTGAGAGCATTATCAATTAAATTGCTGAATACTTCCCGCAAACCGGGGATATTGGCCCGAATAAGTGGTATGTCTTCCCCGTGAATCGTTTCTAGACTGAGATTTCTCTCTTTGGCTACAGCCTGGGCCGAAAGGAGCAGCGGATCGAGAATATCATGGAGATCGATCGGAGTTAGTTGGCTGCTGCCAGCAGGTAAGAGAAAGGTGGTGGGGGAAGATTGCGCTTGCAGGAGAGGAATATCGACGGTGGGGTAATTTTCGCTTTCTTGCTGAATTTGTGCCTCAAATTCGGCAATTAAGTCCCGAACTCGATCACTTTCCCTCAATATACCGGTAATGGCAGGATCGTTACCTTCTTCGGCTAAAAGCCTTTTGAGTAGAAGTTTACCAAAGGTTTTTAAAGCGGTAAGGGGATTGCGGATTTGATGGAGAAAAGTATCGAGGCGCTGACGTTGCCATTGTCGATAATAACGTTCTTCTCCCAATTGGCGATCGAGTACACAGGCTAAAGCGAGGGTTTGGGTGATTTTTGCCATCTGGGTTAATTCCCAACTTTGCCAAGGTCGTTTTTCTCTGGTTGTCACCAATAATCCGATCATGCCCTCTTCATACATTAAGGGTAAAAACAAGCGATGACCGCTGACGGTCTCCTGATTACTCCAGAGGTGGGATAAATCTTCTAACTTAACCGCAGTTAACAAGTCAGCCGCCGGTTGCCCTGGTTGCAAGGAAAGCCGCTTTTTTTGGGGAGAAGGGGGATTAAAGGGCGGATAAACAACGACTGGGATTAAATTACTCGATAAAGGTTCAGTTAAATAAACCGCACTTCTGTCTGCTTCCATTTGCTCCCGCAAAAGTTCCATCTGTGTCTGACACAGGGCAATAAAATCATCACTCAGGGGAGTCCGGGAGGGGGAGGAGAAGGGCATACTAAGAAAGTAAAAAGTAAAAAATCAGAAAACCTTGATAAAGCTAGGGTTACGAGTTTTATTTCCCAGTTGACAGGGGAGAGAATGACTCTCTCCTTGGGTCGGGTGCAGCCAGTAAAAAGCAATTAGGATAAGGGTTTGGTCACTGTTTTCGGGGTGGATCACGGTATATATTAAAAAAAGTTTAAAAATAATAAGTTTTGTATCGGGATTTGGGGCTGTGTTTTTGTCAGAAAAACTTAAACATAGTCCCAGTCTAGCTTCCGGTCAAACTTGTCCGTAATTGGCTTTCTAAGGGACACTTGATTTCTCGATCTAGAAGGGATATAATCGCTACGGCTTTTGTAACTATCATTACAACGATTAGCCAAAACAGGAGGTAATTGGGTTGGCCAGAAAACGGAAACGTAAGAGTCGCCGTCGTCAAGAAGGACGTAAGATACTTGAACTTGTACCCCAGTATAGTATTGAAAGTGGCGAAGATAAACCCGTAACTGCGGCGCGTAAGTATATTCAAGCTATAGGCATTAGCCCACCAGCTTTATTGGTTGTTAAGCGTAACGAGCATACAACCGATCGCTATTTCTGGGCTGAAAAAGGACTGTTTGGAGCGCAATATGTGGAGGAAAACCACTTCCTTTTCCCAAGCTTGCGCGATCTGCAGCCCCAGCCTCAGCCCGTCAAAGCACCGGTAGCAGTTGCCAAATAACTCAAAGGACTATTAATCGTATCATGGAAAGTGAACTCGTTTACAGAAAAGTAAACGAGTTTTTTTTGAGGATAAGAGGAGCGGGGACCTTTAAGTGATCAGTAATCAGTAAACTGAAAACTCACATCTGATTACCGAAAAGGCGGACAGCTAAGGAGGGAATGGGGTTATGAGAATCTTTTAGGGGTTATTTAGGCTAATTTTGGCTTTAAATCGCTTTAATCAATTAAATTTTCTCATTTAAACCCGATAGGATTGCTGAGGTAATAAATTATTTTCGATCAGGATCGTAAAGTTCAACCTTTAAGGTATGATTGGGAACATTAATTATTTTTTTATGTATTGCACTAGAACGTAGAGGGCAAGCAGCAGTGATTAGAGTAGCGATCAATGGTTTCGGACGGATTGGACGTAATTTCCTAAGATGTTGGTTAGGACGGACTAATAGTGGCTTAGAAGTAGTGGGGATCAATGATACATCCGATCCCCGGAGTAACGCTCACCTGCTCAAGTATGACTCGATGTTAGGCAAACTTAACGCTAATATCGATGCCGATGATAATTCTTTAATTGTTAACGGTAAAACCATTAAATGTTATTCCGATCGCAATCCCCTCAATCTGCCCTGGGCAGAATGGGGTGTAGATTTAGTGATCGAAGCTACCGGTGTTTTCGTTGATGAAGAGGGCGCTTCTAAGCATATTGTCGCAGGAGCTAAAAAAGTCCTCATTACCGCACCGGGTAAAGGTTCGGGAGTGGGAACCTATGTAGTTGGTGTCAACGCTCACGAATACGAACACGATAAATACAATGTCATCAGCAATGCCAGTTGTACCACCAACTGTCTTGCTCCTGTCGTCAAAGTGATTCACGAAAACTTCGGTATCATCAAAGGGACGATGACCACCACCCACAGTTACACTGGTGATCAACGGATTCTGGATGCTAGTCACCGGGATCTGCGTCGCGCTCGCGCCGCCGCCGTTAACATCGTTCCCACCTCCACCGGTGCCGCTAAAGCTGTAGCCTTAGTTATCCCGGACATGAAAGGGAAACTTAACGGTATCGCTCTGCGTGTACCCACTCCTAACGTTTCTGTGGTGGATTTAGTGGCGCAAGTGGAAAAAAGCACGATCGCGGAACAGGTAAACGAAGTCCTCAAAGAAGCTTCGGAAAATTCTTTAAAAGGAATTCTCGAATATAATGATTTACCCCTCGTTTCCTCTGATTATCGCGGTGTTGATGCCTCCTCGATCATTGATGCTAGTCTCACCATGGTGATGGGTGGCGATATGGTGAAAGTTATCGCTTGGTACGATAACGAATGGGGTTACTCCCAACGGGTGGTTGATCTCGCTGAAGTCGTTGCCAGCAAGTGGAAAGGCTAAATCAGTGATCAGTCAACTGTAATCGGTGAACAGTGGGCGTTAATTAGGAGTCAGGAGTGGTTAGTGATAACTGACTAACTGATAACTGTTAACTGATAAGTGATAAATTCTCACCGAAAAAGCGCCGATAGATTCCCTCTGTCACCAATTGAGCGGTGATTAGGTTAGCTAGGGCAATCATAAAGAGGATCAGTATCTGGTAGGAAGCGGCGTTTAAAGGTTCACTTCCTGCCAATACCTGTCCGGTGAACATTCCGGGTAAACTGACTAAACCCACCACCATCATCTGATTGAGGGTGGGTATTAAACTAGCTCGAATCGCTGCTTTTTGGTAAGATGCGATCGCTTGTTGAGGGGTTGCCCCTAAACAAAGATGGGTTTCGATTTCCAAACGGTGACTTTTAATGGCACTGCTTAATCTTTCCCCGGCTAAAGAGGCACTATTCATGGCATTGCCTAACACCATCCCCGTCAAGGGAATCAAGTATTGGGGTGAGTACCATTGTTCTGGTTGAATAATTAAAGCGATCGCATAACCTAAAGTTAGACAGCTACTAATCAATAAAGAGCCAAAAACTAGGGGTAATAAGCCTTTATCTCGGCTATCAATGCGATTTTTAGCAACAATAGTCGCGATAGTCATCATTACTGCCAAAATCCCCAGCACGGCTAGAGGATTATCCAGGGAAAAAATAAAGGCGATAACGTAGCCTACCACTAATAATTGCAGGATCGATCGACCGGTCGCCAATAATAATTGGCCCTCTAGAGCTAAATTTGACCAACGGGAGAGGATTAAACAAATACCCATCATCCCCAAAGCCCAACCCAAATCCACCAGATTTAGTTCTACTAATCCATCCATAAAAATAAAAGAAACAAATTACAACAATACTTAATCTATAAATAGCAAGTTTATAATTATTTTTGACCGAAAATTTGAGTACAAGCCCTGCCCTTTAGTGTAGGGTTGGGCGGCTCCACTTAAATATATATTGTCAACTTAAAGAATTTTGTGCTAAGATATTGATACTCGGTCGAGCAGTGTCAAAATGTTTGTGCTAGAATACAAGGTTAAGCCAAAACCTAATCAGATAGAAGCCATTAACGAAGCAATACGGACAACCCAATTTGTTCGGAATAAAGTTCTGCGTTATTGGATGGATAATCAGGGTGTTGGCAAAACAGAGTTATTTCGATACAACACAGCATTAAGGAAAGAGTTTAAATTTGTTGATGATTTAAACTCCCATGCTTGCCAGACTGCCGTAGAAAGAACCTTGCGGGCAATTACTCGGTTTTACGATAATTGCCAAAATAAAGTTAAAGGAAAGAAAAACTACCCTAAGTTTAAAAAACATTCTCGTTCTGTTGAGTATAAAGTATCTGGATGGAAACTATCAAAAGATAAACGTCATATTACCTTTACAGACAAAAAAGGTATTGGCACTCTTAAACTGATTGGCTCTAGAGATATTAATTATTATCAACCAGACCAGATTAAACGGGTAAGAATCCTTAATCGTGCCGATGGTTATTATGTGCAGTTCTGCATTAAATTAGACCCCAGAGACACGGTTAAACCTTTAACACCCTCCCAGAAAGCCACTGGGATTGATGTCGGATTAAAGTTTTTTTTAGTAGATAGCGAAGGCCATCAAATTGATTGTCCGAACTACTATCGAAAAGCTGAAAAACAACTAAACCGATTAAATAAAAAAAAGTCAAAGAAATACCGCAAGGGTAAAAAACAATCTCGTAATTATCACAAAGCTAGAAAGCGATATGCTCGGAAACATTTAAGAGTAAGTAGGCAACGAGAAGAGTTTGTCAAGAGTGTGGCACTCCGTTTAGTTAAGTCTAACGACTTAATCGCCTATGAAAACTTAAATATCAAAGGCATAGTTAAGAATCGTCATTTAGCGAAGTCGATAACCGATGCAGGATGGTCTGTTTTTAGGCAATGGCTAGAGTATTTTGGGGACAAATACGGCAAGTTAACTATAGCTGTCTCACCTCATAATACGTCTCAAAATTGTTCTAATTGTGGACAAAAAGTCCAAAAGTCGCTATCTACTCGAACCCATGTTTGTCCCCATTGTGGATATACAGATTGTCGAGACAGAAACGCCGCTTTAAACATCTTGCAAAAGGGATTAAGTAGCGTGGGGCGCACGCAAACTTTAAACGCTTCGGGAGAGATTCCCTCTTGGTTGGTTGGAGAAATCCTGCTTGCTAACGGAGACTCAATGAACGAAGAATCCCCGTCTCTTTAGAGCGGGGAGCGTCAATAATTATTCCTTCTTTTCGCCGACAAATCCCGATTAGTCTCTAATTTGAGTGAAAGCGCGTGAGTACAATTCCCCCCGTCGATTTATCCCGTCAATACCAAGTCATCAGCGAAGAAGCTAACCATGCCGTTTTAGAAATCCTCCGTTCTGGGCGCTATATTGGCGGTGAAGCTGTGAGCGAATTAGAACGACAATTTGCCCTCTATCATGGTGTTAGCGATTGTGTCGCCTGTAATTCGGGAACCGATGCCCTTTATCTGGCACTGCGCGCCCTTGGTATTCAAGCGGGGGATGAAGTAATTACTTCTACTTTTTCGTTTATTGCCACCGCCGAAGCGATTAATTTAGTCGGGGCAGTGCCGGTTTTTGTCGATATCGATATTAATACTTTTAACCTCGATGTGGCACTGTTGGAAAAAGCGCTTACTCCCCAGACTAAAGCGATTATCCCAGTACACCTTTTTGGGCAATCTGTCAATATGTCTGAGGTAGTAAATTTCGCTCGTTCCCATAATTTATTTGTAATCGAGGATTGCGCGCAGGCAACGGGAGCAGAATGGCATGGGCAGAAAGTGGGGAGTATCGGCGATATTGGCTGTTTTAGCTTCTTTCCCACCAAAAATTTAGGCGGTTGTGGCGATGGTGGCGCAATTACCACCAATAACCCCGAGTTAGCGGCACAAATTCGCATGGTTAAAGAACATGGGAGCAAGGTGCGTTATTTTCATGAGGTAATTGGGGTGAATAGCCGCTTAGATGCCATTCAAGCGGTTATTTTGCAAATTAAGCTAAAATATCTCGATTTTTGGAATAATCAACGGATCGAGATTGCCCAACGTTATCGGGAATTACTGCAACCTTTGCCTAATATCACTTTACCTACCGCTTTAGCCAGAGGTAAGCACGTTTGGAATCAGTACACAATCCTAACGGAAAATCGTGACCAAATTCGGGCAGCTTTGCAGGAAAAAGATGTCCTATCCATGGTTTATTATCCGATTCCCCTACATTTACAGCCGGTTTATCAGTATTTAGGCTATAAAAAAGGTGATTTACCCGTGGCTGAATTGGCCAGTGAAAAAGTGTTATCTTTACCTATGTTCCCCGATTTAAGCTGCGAGGAACAACAACAGGTAGCCTACGCGCTGAAAGATTGTTTGCATAGTTCCTAAGTTATCAGTGGGAATTATGAATTATGAATTATGAATTAAGTAGGTAGGTGTTAAAAATTGTCAGATGCCCCCCTTATTAAGCTATCCATTAGTCACATCTTTCTTAACATAAAATTTGACAAAAAGAGAAAAGTGTGCAAGATGGCTCAAGGGGGTTCTATGGGGGGACTAATTTGATGAGATAGTTTCCAAGTCTGGCTGATATCATGTAACCTTCG
>NZ_JAQMSY010000183.1:0-11897 GCF_028329095.1 Microcystis sp. CS-574 | reverse complement strand
GGTTTTGAGGGGGTCAATTACCTAATTTTCAGGGAGAAAGTCCAGGAATTTTTCCCCCGATCACTCCCCGAACCATTACTTTTTGATGGTCAAAAGGTCTAAAAGTCTTACCCAACAAGGTTTTTAGATTTATTCAGCCAACCCTATTTAAAGACTATTGATCAGTAATTGGCAGTGATCAGGAGTCAGCATTCAGGAGACAGGAGACAGGAGATAGGGATTTAGGGGTTTTGGGGTTTTGGGGTTTTGGGGTTTTGGGGTTTTAGTTCAATTTCCCCACTTCTCCACTTCCCCACTTCCCCACCCCCCACACCCCAACCCTAATAAAAAATTCTCTCTAAAGGCATTTAAGCAGTCTTTAACCCTTATGTGCTACAATTTTTGAAGATTTTGCTATTCATTTAGGTTCAATCAGGGATCACAGCCTTTTCAGGGAAATTTTATGACAAGTAACTACGGCGCGGAACAGATACAAGTTCTCGAAGGGTTAGAACCAGTCAGGAAGCGGCCGGGGATGTATATCGGTACGACCGGGCCGCGGGGACTACATCATTTAGTCTATGAAGTGGTGGACAACTCGATCGATGAGGCCTTAGCGGGTTACTGTACTCATATCGAAGTGGATATCAAGGCCGATGGTTCCGTCAGCGTTACCGACGATGGCCGGGGTATTCCCACCGATGTCCACCCCACCACGGGTAAATCTGCCCTCGAAACCGTTCTCACTATACTTCATGCCGGCGGTAAATTTGGCAGTGGTGGTTATAAAGTGTCGGGAGGGTTACACGGGGTCGGGATTTCCGTCGTTAATGCTCTTTCTGCATGGGTCGATGTCACCGTCTGGCGCGATCATAAAGTACATACCCAACGCTACGAAAGAGGTATCCCTGTCACAGAATTGGTCAGCAGTCCCAGTCAAGAGGAAAAAACGGGAACTAGGGTTAATTTCCTGCCGGACACCGAAATTTTTAGCCAAGGTATCGAATTTGATTACAGTACCCTCTCCGGACGTTTACGAGAACTAGCCTACTTAAATGCCGGTGTTAAAATCACCTTTAGCGATTACCGTGCCGAAGAACCCCACATCGAAACCTATTGTTATGAGGGGGGTATTAAAGAATACGTCGCCTATATGTGTCGGGAAAAAGAAACCCTGCACAAAGATATTATCTATGTATCGGGGGAAAAGAACGGAATTAATATCGAAGTGGCGTTTCAGTGGTGTATAGATGCCTATAGCGACAATATTCTCGGTTTTGCTAATAACATCCGCACCATTGACGGGGGAACTCATCTAGAAGGATTAAAGGCAGTTCTGACCCGTACTTTAAATAATGTTGCTCGTAAACGCAATAAAATTAAAGAAAACGAGCCTAATCTAGCGGGGGAAAACGTCCGCGAGGGTTTAACCGCCGTTATTTCCGTAAAAGTCCCCGAACCGGAATTCGAGGGCCAAACCAAGACCAAATTAGGTAACACCGAAGTCCGGGGTATCGTCGATTCGCTGGTGGGGGAAACTCTCAACGAATACCTAGAACAAAATCCCCAAGTGGCCGACACGATTATCGAAAAAGCAGTACAAGCGTACAAAGCGGCGGAAGCGGCCCGTCGGGCCCGGGACTTAGTACGACGGAAATCGGTCTTGGAATCCTCACCTTTACCGGGTAAATTGGCTGATTGTAGCGAAAGAGACCCAGAAAAGTCAGAAATTTACATCGTCGAAGGTGACAGCGCCGGCGGTTGTTTTCATGGTGATACAGAAATCGCCCTTGTCGATGGACGCAACCTCAGTTTTAAACAGCTAGTGACCGAACAAGCCCAAGGAAAGGAACATTTTTGTTATACCATTCGCGACAATGGCACGATCGGGGTTGAACGAGTTATTAATGCCCGCATCACCAAAAAAGACGCAGAAGTAATTAAAATTACTCTCGATCATGGTGAAGCGATTATTTGTACTCCTGACCATCTTTTCCTGTTAAGAGATGGTAGCTATAAACCTGCTGCGGCTTTAACTCCAGAAGATGCTTTAATGCCTTTGTATCGGAAATTGTCCGATCTTCGTGACCCCGGAATCACCATTAACGGTTATGAAATGGTCTGGAATCCCGCTTCCGATTCTTGGTTGTTCACTCATGCGATCGCTGATTGGTATAATCGTTGGCAGGGAATTTATCAACTCGAAGATGGAGAACATTGTCATCACATAGACTTCAATAAACTGAACAATAATCCCTCCAATCTTCAAAGATTATCCATTCAGGATCATTTGGAATTACATCGTTATCACATTCAGAAAACTTTACATCGTCCTGAAGTGATCGAAAAATGTCGTCAACTTCGTCAGACTGATGAATTTCGCTTGATGATGAGTCAACGAATGTTAGAACCAGAAACAAGGCAAATTTTATCAGAACAAGCCAAAGCACAATGGGAAGTAGCAGCATATAAAGCCTACATGACCGAAAAATGGCGCACTTTCTACGATACAAATGAGGAATACCGCCGACACAATGCCGAACAACTTTATCAAGCACAACAGCAATATTGGAGTAACCAGACAAATCGCCAAGCACAAGCGGATAAAGTTCGTCAATACTTTATCGACCATCCTGAACAGCGTCAAGTTTATTCTGAAACTGCCAAACAACAATGGCAAAATCAGGATTTACTATCATGGCGACGGGAGAAAACTAAAGAACAATGGACAGGGGAATTTCGTTCAAAACGTCGTGATGCTTTGAATAAAACTTACTATCAAAAAACCCTAGCGACCTTAAAACAAATTGAGATCGAACGAGGTTATATTGATTTGGAAGCTTATCAAAAATATCGGCTTCAGACGCGGGATAAATCAATATTGCGATTTGATTCTTTCTGCGATCGCTACTTTGATGGTGATAAAAATAAAGCCTTAGAAGCGGTGGCTAATTACAATCATCGAGTTGTGGCGATCGAGCGATTAGAAACAAGATTCGATGTCTATGATATCGAGGTTCCTCATACCCATAACTTTGCCCTTGCTTCCGGCGTTTTCGTCCATAACAGTGCCAAACAGGGGCGCGATCGTCGTTTTCAAGCGATTCTACCTCTGCGGGGAAAAATCCTCAATATCGAAAAAACCGATGATGCCAAAATCTACAAAAATACGGAAATTCAATCCTTAATTACCGCCCTCGGTTTAGGAATTAAAGGAGAAGATTTCGACCCCTCACAATTGCGCTATCATCGCATTGTTTTAATGACTGACGCTGATGTGGATGGCGCCCACATCCGAACTTTGTTGTTAACTTTCTTCTATCGTTATCAGAAGAATTTAATTGATCAAGGTTATGTATATATCGCCTGTCCTCCTCTCTATAAATTGGAACGCGGTAAAAATCATTCCTACTGCTATAGCGATCGAGAATTACAGCAAAAGATAGCGGAATTTCCCTCCAATGCTAACTACACAATCCAACGTTTTAAAGGGTTAGGAGAAATGATGCCCCAACAACTTTGGGATACTACCATGAATCCCGAAACTCGCACTTTAAAACGGGTGGAAATCGAAGACGCAGCCAAAGCAGAGGAATTATTTACCATTCTTATGGGCGATCGAGTTGCCCCCCGGCGAGAATTTATCGAAACCCACGGACCGCGTTTAAATCTTACGGATTTGGACATTTAAACAGTAACTTCGGAGGGCGCAGGTTGCTTGCGCCCCTACAGTAACGGATTTTGTCCACAATGTAGGGGCGAACTGCGTTCGCCCAAAAGGTACATTATCAAAGCGCAAGTCCCTAACTACCTGGGATCGATCGAAATGGGATTTAATAAAAATAAGGCCGCATGACTAGCCATTTCTTCTGATAAATAAATCTTTTTATATTTAATAATCCCCGTTTCTAGAAAAGAATCCCTTAACATGGCTTTTGTCCCACTATTAAAGTCCGCTTCGTAGAAAACTTCCTTAATTCCCGAAGAAATAATTAGTTTTAAACAGGAAATACAGGGTTCTAAGGTAACATAGATACTAGCTCCTTGGGTAGAAATACCGTGTTTAGCCGCTTGAGCGATCGCATTAGCTTCAGCATGAATTGCCCGAGAGGGAATTTCTCCAGATTCTCGACAGGTTCCCAAACCGGGATAACAAAAACCCTGGGCAGTACAATGAACCGTTCCCGATGGGGAACCATTGTACCCCGTGGCTAAAACCTGCCGATCTTTGACAATTACCGCACCGACGGGAAAAGCTAAACAGGTGGATCTGGTGGCGGCTAATTTAGCGATCATTAAAAAGTATTCGTCCCAAGTCGGTCTTTTTTCTTCAGAGTTGATCACGGTTTCACACCAAGCTAGAAAAAGCGAAAAAGAGGGAGTTATCTCTGATAGCTTATCATTAGATGACCTCTAAACCAATTAAAGCACTACCCTGACTACCGATCGCGTAGTCAATGTAGTCACCAGCCTCTTCTAACTGATAACTGCTCACTGATTAAGGAATAGCATAAAAACTGAAAAAACCTCGAAAAATTAATAATAATTTAAATAATTTGACTGCTTGAGAATAATTGAGATTTTGGCTGATAGCTAAACCCTGACGACCAGAAAAATAACAGAAATTCTTAAGAAGCTAAAGGGTTTAAATCCCCAGAGAGGGCATTGTAAAATGAAGCGGTTAGTTATCTACTAGAAGAGAGGACTTTTCCGTCCTAGCGACGCAATTCTATGGAAATCTTTAACCCAAATTGCCAAGGAGACTGAATTTTAATGTCTGTTAATTTTCTAGGGGTTGGTTTGTTTCACCCTCTCCTGACCCCTTATCTCGCCCTCCATATACCCGACGGCTTTTTGAGTCCATCGGTGAGTCTATTTACTTGGATAATTGCCGTTGTCCTGATTGGCTTTTCTCTCAAAAAAGTGCGCGGTCACTACGCTGAACGGGCTGTACCTTTGATGGGAGTTTGTGCCGCCTTTATTTTTGCCGCCCAGATGATTAATTTTCCCATTCCGGGGGGAACCTCCGGACATTTGTTAGGGGGGACTCTCGCGGGGGTTTTACTCGGTCCCTGGGCGGGTTCTCTGGTGATGGCGGTGGTTTTTATCGTGCAAGCTTTATTTTTTCAAGATGGCGGTTTAACGGTTTTAGGGGCAAATATCGTCAATATGGGTCTGATCGGGACGTTTGGCGGTTATTATCTCTATCTGGGGATTAGAAAAGCCCTCGGTTTTCATCGTTGGCGCAGTATGGCGATCGCTGTTGCCGTAGCTGCTTGGACAAGTGTGGTGGTGGCTGCGTTAGCTTGCGCCCTGCAATTGGCTTTATCGGGGACTGTACCGCCTTTAGTCGCCCTTGTGGCCATGTTATCTTGGCATATCCTCATCGGTATCGGGGAAGCGGTGATTACCGTTTTCGCTGTCGGTTATATCTGGCGAACTCGTCCCGATCTCCTCTACGATCCGCCCCATTCCGTTAATACTTCTGTTTCCCCTTCCTAAGCTTCTCGTCAATAAACCAATTAAGTCGATGAATATTCGCAGAAATAGCCGATTTTTTCTGATTGGCTTGGTATTGTCCCTAATTATTGCCGTTTTCCTTTCTCCCTTTGCCAGTCCCGATCCCGACGGACTCGATCGAGTGGCGGAAGACTTGCAATTTAGCCAAAAAGAAGACCCTAACGCCCTCGGTAATCAATTACCCTCCGCCCGAATTTTTGATGGTTATGCCCTCAAAGGTGTTCCCGAAGGTGTGGCCACTCCCCTCGCCGGTTTTCTGGGAACTCTTGCCACTTTCGGCATCGCTTGGGGTATCGGTAAATTAGTCATTCCAAAATCCCAAAATCAGGAATAAGTAGATAGGAGTCGAGAAGTGGGGTAGTGGGGTAGTGCGGCATTTGGCTGAAATTTCCCTAAATCCCTAAATACCTAAATCACTGATAACTGATAACTGAATAAATGCTACACATTGCCACTTTTTCTCGCGAAAATGAGTGCCAAAATTGCGGTTTTTGGCAGAAACTTGCGCCCCATACCCGGGTTTTAGTGACTCTTTTGTTAGTTTTTGCCACAGCCTTAACCCCGAATGGTAGCTGGGAAACTTGGGGGATTTACGGATTAGGATTAATTATTTTAATTCTGATCAGTCGGGTGACTATTCTTGTACTTTTACGAAGAGTAGCGATCGAATTTGTCTTTATCGGTGTGGTTTTATTGGGAACTCTTTTTCGTGATGGCGGGGAAATTCTTTGGTCTTGGGGATTTTTGCGGATAACTAGCGAGGGATTGCTGGTTTTAGGCAGTGTGGCCTTTAAAGCTTTTCTCTGTCTTTGTACGGTCAATATTCTGGTTTTAACCACAGCAATTCCCGACCTGTTACAAGCATTAGTTACCCTAAAAACCCCCCCTTTATTGGTGGCAATTTTGGCTTCTATGTACCGTTATCTAGCTGTTTTGATCGCTGAATTTAATTCCATGCGAAGGGCAGCAATTGCGCGCAATTTAATGAGTAGTCCCCGATGGCAACGGCTGCTAGTGGGACACATGATCGGCGCTTTATTTATCCGTACCTACGAACGTGGCGATCGCATTTATCAAGCCATGTTATCGAGGGGTTACACCGGTTCCTTGCCCTCTGTACAGGTTCCCCAAAGTAAGCTGAAAGATTATCTCGCTATAATTGCCATAGTAATTCTGATCCTCTGGGGTCAAATGGTACATCTACTCAGGTAAAAGTCTCGTTTTTCATGCACCACAACCCGATTTTTATTGAAAACCTAGTTTATACCTATCCTGACGGCACAGAAGCGTTAAAGGGTATTAATTTAGCCATCGAAGCTACGGAAAAGGTGGCTTTAGTCGGGGCAAATGGATCGGGAAAATCCACCTTATTACTGCATTTTAACGGTATTCTCCCGCCACAAACCGGTAGAATCACCGTCGGTCCCTACGAAGTTAAACCGGAGAATTTAGAAAATATCCGCAATTTTGTCGGTTTAGTCTTCCAAAACCCCGACGATCAGCTATTTATGCCCACTGTCTGGGAAGATGTGACTTTTGGCCCGATGAATCAGGGTATTCGGGGAGAGGATCTAAACCATCGCTGTCATCATGCTTTACACGCGGTGGGATTGGATTCCCAGCATTACGGTAAGAGAAACAGTCAGAATCTATCGGGGGGTGAAAAAAAACGCGTGGCAATTGCAGGGGTTTTAGCCATGTTACCGGAGGTCTTAGTTTTTGATGAACCTAGCGCCCAACTGGATCCCAGGTCCCGTCGGCAATTAATACAACTGTTAGCCACTTTACCCCAAACCCAAGTGATCGCCACCCACGATCTCGATCTGGCTTTAGAATTATGCGATCGCACGGTGGTGTTAAGTCGTGGTCAGGTGGTAGCAGAAGGAGAAACCGCTAGGATTTTAAGTAATCGGGAATTTTTGGAACAACACGACTTGGAAACACCCCTTTGTTATAGTCGTCCCTACTGTGCGATCGCTGATGCCCCCTATACTGATGTCTGATGCACAATTTGGAGATTTATTATCGGTTTCTTGCATTATGAGAGAGGACAAAAGCGAGAAAGTCTGACATTCTTGAGATAGGTAGCACGAAAATCGAGGCCATTTCTCACGATGCAAGCTCTGCTAGAAAAAGCTCAGATAGCGTTGAATAAAAAGGACTGGGAGACAGTAAACGCCAGCATACAGCGACTTTTAAACCAAAAAGATGCTGTTGAATCGATTATTAACGATGAAATCCTCGATTTAGCCCTAGAAGCTTTACAAAAATGCGATTTTCAACAGCGATGGGAGACAGCGAAACTATTTCCTCAAATCGGGCAATCGGCGATCGCTCCTCTAATTGCCCTGTTAGAATCCGAGGAACAAGATGGGGAAATGCGCTGGTTTCTGGCGAGAATTCTCAGTCAATTTGACGATCGAGCCTGTATTCTCGCTCTCAGTCAATTATTGCAAAGATCGGAGGAGGAGGAACTCAGCCAAATGGCTGCGGCTGCTTTAGCTAATATCGGCAGTTCTGCCATCTCTAGTTTAGGACAATTACTGTCCGACTCTAATACCCGTTTTTTAGCCGTACAAGCTTTATCACAAATTCGCCGGCCGGAAATTATCGAACCGCTTTTAACTGTAGTTAAGGATCAATCTAGCGCCATTCGGTCGATGGCGATCGAAGCTTTAAGCAGTTTTCACCATCCCCAGATTACTGCGATTATCCTCGATGCTTTACAGGATCCGGCCATCGCTGTGCGACGGGAAGCAATTAAAGCTAGTAGTTACCTAGGGACGAATTATCCCCAAGCAGATTTACTTAACCATCTGCAACCGCTGTTATTCGATATCCACCTCGAGATCTGTCAAGAAACGGCGATCGCTCTCGGTCGTATCGGCACAGCAACCTCAGCTAAAGCTTTAAATCCACTGCTGCAATCTTCCTTAACTCCCGATAGTTTAAAATTAACTGTAGTGCGAGCATTGGGCTGGATCGAGGATGGAGAAGCTTTAAATTATCTAGAAAAGGCTTTATATAGCGAAAATGTCCTAATTTGTCGGGAAATTATCGCTATTCTCGGCCGGCAAACCTGCCAGAAATTACGCCAACAAGCAGGGGAAATTCTCAGTAATTTTTATCACTCCCGTCCGGCGCTCTTCACTGATACGGGAGTTAAACAGTCTCTAGCGATCGCTTTAGGAGAATTAGAGCGGGATAATAAAAGTATTTTGCTGACTTTAGCAGCCGATGGGGAAGGGATCGTCCGTCTCCATGCTCTCAGCGCCCTAAAAAAGCTAGATCATGGGACTATATAGCTAATTTACCGATGCACAGATGTGGTGAATTTGTCAGTGATCCGCATCCATTTCCCCAAGGATAGCGTTTAATTTCTCCTGCGCTTCTTGAGCAAATTGGGCATTAATGGAAAAATTGAGGCTCTCTTATTCTTTGTGTGATAAGTTTAACTTATATATTAGTGATCGATCTTTGTGTCCTTTGTGTCTCTGTGGTTCGTTCCACTCACTGCCCCAAGACTGTATCTTAGAATACATTTTAGCCACCAAACCTAAGAGAGCCATCTATCTGATTAGTTAAAGCTAAAACATATCTTTCTACTATTACTGATCACTTACTAATAAATGATTCTAGCTGATAGCTGATAACTAAAAAACTGATTACTGATTACTGATCACTGATCACTGATTTAAGGTCTTTGCAGGAAGATTAATTCTTCAACGGGGAGGAAATCATAGTATTGACCTTGATTAGCTAAAACTGCGATTAAATGGAGACGAGCATCGGGTTCAATGTGTAATCCTTCCCAGGGGACAGCAATTTCCAAACATTGATTAAAAGAAGCTTTGGCACTACTAGGAACTCGCTGCCAAGTAAAATATTCTTGAGCGACTTCTAACCAAGTAAATTCCGTGATTAAATTAACTCCTAGATGATGATGATAACCGTAATCGAGGGGCGATCGAGGGGGAATATCTGCTAGGGTAATTGGACTTTGCAGACGATGCACTTCGTCATAATACCAATATAAATGCACTTCAGGCGGGATATCTTTGCCTAATTCTGCCCCCGGTTTCCAATCGAAACGCAGATAAAAATTGAGGTGATCCCAACCGAAAAAGAGCCTTTGTACTAAGGAAGTCCGGTGCATTGTACCACTGGCGCCGCCAATTTCGATCCGTCCAGCTTTATCCCAATCCTGTTCGTCCCCAAAACCGTCGATAATGGGGTGAATGAAAGCCAGCGGACGATTACTTTGTTTATCCCCGTGTTCTTCCACCGGTTCGAGCAAATAGGAGGGAATTGGCTCATTTAAAGCTTGATAAAGAGCGATTAGGTGTTCGCGGAAAAGTTGGTCAAAAATTGCGTCATGATTGGAGGAATGGCCATAACCAAACCACCAAAACCAATCGGAACCTTCCGCTGCATACAATGCTTCCCACGCATCGGGGTTATTATCTTCCGTCGCTTCCGGGTGATTAGCGAGGGTTTGACGGGCTAAAATTAGATATTCCCAAGCTTTATTTTTAGCGGGATCGCCGATCCAAGTGGTAAAATTGGCATCGATCCAAGAGCCGCTATGAAGTTGATTGACAGGGATTTTAGCATTAGCCGGAAAGCGATCGAGATATTCCGAGACAGTGACTAATTCGATCGCTTGGTGGTCGCTTAAAAGTTGATAAAGATTCTCTAGGAAGGGTAAACCGTCTTGATGATAGTTTTCCCAACAGTTTTCGCCATCTAGCGCAATGGTAACTAACCAGGGTTTTTCTAGCGTCGTGGTTTCTGCGTTGGTTTTCAGTTGTTCGGCGATCGCTTCTAGGTGTTTAACTAAGTCTGTAGCGGCCTCTTGCGCTTTCATGCCACTATAGCTAAATCCGATCAGATCCGAGAGACGATGATCGCGGAAAACCATCGATAAATTGCCGTTGCTAGTTTCCAGAAGGTAGGGACTATAAAGCAATTCTGGTTCGCTAATATTGCCTTTTTCGTCGCGATGAAAGTAATGTCCCAGAGACCAACCTAACACCCCCTCATCGGAACATAACCACTGAAAACCCTGTTTAGCGACAGCGGGGAGAATTGCGGGACTAACGGATTGTTCCGAGGGCCAAAGTCCTCGAGGTTGTTTATCAAAGCGATCGATATAGATTTGCCAAGCTTTCTGGAGATGGCGGCAAATATCTTCAGGATAGTGGAAATATTGGCGAGGAAGGGTCATATTCGGCACCGCTACCCGGCCGGCTTCCGAGTTGGCCAGCAGGGGTAAAATTGGATGGGTGTAGGGACTGGTAATGATTTCTAGTTGTCCAGTTTCCTGCATTAACCGGTGTTGCGGCAAGATGCGACGCAGAATTTGACGCTGTTTGGAGATAATTCGCTGGCGATCGCTTAAAGTGAAGTTTTTTCCCTGTTCTAACCAAGCAGCGATTTCTGGGTCACTGTGAAAGATAGGATCGATCCAAGCGAGGTTATGCCAAGCCAAGAGATCGCTATAATCTTGCAGATTCCAATGGCTAATACACCAACTATGACCGTTTTCTTGACGCTGTGCGTATAATTGGGCGTAACGGGGGTGCGGATCGATCAGGGTACGATGGTTAGCATCGAAAAAGTGTTCGAGGATAAAGTGTTTTTGTGCCAGGGTTAACTGCGCTTCTGGGGTGACGGTGAGAGCAAGATAGGGGTCTATAGCTAGTCCGTTGACGTAATCCTCTAATTGCAGGATTAAAGAGGGGACAAGGTTGACAGTTTGGTGTAATTTGGGAAAACGTTCTAGAATTAAGATTAAATCGAGATAATCTTTCACTCCATGCAGTCGCACCCAGGGTAAGCGATATTGTCCCGAAGCATCGGTGCTAGTTTGACAGGATTTGTAGAGGGGTTGGTGTTGATGCCAAATAAAAGCGACGTAGAGAGGATAGGCCATGATAATACCGAGAAAAAGTACATATAACAGGCTTTAAAGCCGTTATATTAGATAATAATGGACAATAAAGCCCATTATAGATTTTTAAAAGTTGATTTCGGTCACTACCATAATCCTATCAACTGGTTTTGAGGGGGTATCGTCTCTTTGTATTTGTTAAAGGATCGGCTCCTCTGGTGGTGAGTATTGGGAGTTCAGCAGTAAGCTGTTCGTAATTTAAATTGCGGGCTCTCCTGGTTTTCCTGTATTAATTTTTGTTATGAATTAAAGCAAGCAAACAGCTTAATTGGTAAATTCATAACTTATTCTTTTAATAAGCTTTATTTTGGTATTCATTCCCTCAATTAATCCGTCGGTTGTATGATTTTCAAAGTAATTACAAATACCAGGCAAATGCTTCTGGATCATGCTGGCACTACTTTGATATAATATCCCGCCTATTCTTATCCATTTTTCCAATTTT
>NZ_JAQMSY010000182.1:0-10745 GCF_028329095.1 Microcystis sp. CS-574 | reverse complement strand
TGGGGTTAGAAATAACTAATCCCCCCATCGGATCACGTCGTAATAATCCTAAATCTATTAAATATTGCCTATCATCTGCTAGGGTATCGGGTAAGGTTTGCCCTGCTAAAATTGGTTCAATAATGTTTTTAACTCGTTTTTCTCTGAGTTTTTCCGCTAAACTATCTAAATGAGTATCCTGACGAGCAATTAATATTTCCTTAGCTTGTAAAATATGTTCTTTGGTAATAGCGATATTTCTATCTTTTACCATTTTTTCTACAATTTCTTTAGCTAAAGCATTGACTAACCAAGGTTGTCCTTGGGTTAAATCAAACGCTGTTTCTATTGCTTCTGGTGTGAAAATTTGTCCAGTTGCTGCTGTATGTTGTTGATATAATTCTCCTACTTCTGCAAGATTAAAATTTCGCATGGTAAGAGAAGCAACTTTTATATTAAAAGGACTGGATGTATTTAATCTATCACTATCACCAGATGCTACTTTATAATCTCTCACATCTCGTAAACCAATTAATCCTACTGACGAGGGAAAATTTTCAGGACGGTTAGGAAAACCATCTCTTAACTGTCGTAAAACTGATATTAATGTTTGGTCTTGTAAAGAGTCAATTTCATCTATAAATAATACTAAAGGGCGGTTTAAGGATGTTGCCCAATCTGATAAAAAAGCCTTAATTCTGCTTCCCGGTTGTTCCTGTTGCCATTGTTTAGCAGCTGGTTGCAATTCTTTAGGTAAGCGGATATTTATTGTATCATACCATGCCCCTAAAATTGCCAATTCTGCGGCAGTAGGATCATGATTAAATGCACTTCCTACTTCCACTGATACCATGACTGCGGCATAATTTCCGGTGTCGGTAAGTTGTTTTGCTAGGGATAACATAGCGGTGGTTTTCCCTGTTTGTCGTGGTGCGTGTAGGACAAAGTAACTTTCTTGTTTAATTAAATCCTCTAAATCTGGTAATCGTACTGTGGGAGATAACATATAGTGGATATCGTCTTTACAGGGACCGGCAATATTAAACCAGCGAGTCATAGAATTTTGGCAGTGGGTGAACTCTTTAAGTTTACACTATCTATAATTATGTTGGTATCAAGCAAGATTTTCACAGGTTATGTTTCTCCTTTAAATATTCCCATTTAGCTTGATCTGGATCAAAATCAGGAGGTGCAGGTTGGGTTTTCTCAAACCAGTTTTGCAAAACCTTGATTTTAGTTGGTCTTTTTGGTGTTTCTGGTGCTGATTCAGTGGTTAGGGTTGTGGTATGATCAAGGGTATCTGTAGCTGCCCAAACTACAATTTCCCCTTTTCTGGGGGGTAAATTCAGGGGTTCGGTAATTACTAAGTTACCAGATTGATCAATTTTTCCTTTGAGTTTGTATGCTTGCATGATGTTTTTCATGAGACTCTAGTTTTTATATTATTATCTCAAATTGACTGAATTGGAGGTTATTAACTGAATGTACACCTTAAAAATTAGTAGAGTTGGAAATTCCTTGGCTATAACATTACCTCAAGAAGCTCTGGAAAAACTTAAAGTTCAAGAAGGAGACAGTGTATTTGTCACTGAAACACCAACAGGTATTATTATAACTGCTGGTAATCCTGATTTTGAAAAAGCAATGGAGGCTTACAGAAAAGTCAGCACAAAATACAGAAATGCACTTCATGAGTTAGGGAAATGAATGGAATTTTCTGGTTAGATGAAATAATTGTTAAAGCTATACATGAAGACCAATTAATACAGCATGGTGGTCTTGCAGGTGTGCGAGATAACAATTTGTTTTTAGCTAGTTTAGATAGACCAAAAAATTTACTTGCTTATGGTGAACCTACACCCAGTATATTTGATTTAGCTGCGGCTTATGGTTATGGATTTGCTAAAAATCATGCTTTTATAGATGGTAATAAACGGGTAGCTTTCGTAGTAATGGCTATCTTTCTGGAATTAAATGGATATTCGTTAGATGTTCCAGAACCCGAAGTTGTTTTAATAATGGAACGACTAGCAAACGGTCAAGAAAGTCAAGAAACTATATCAGAATGGCTGCGAGAAAATTCTATTAAATATTAAAGGTTATCTGTGGCTGCCCAAACTACAATTTCCACGTTTCTGGGGGTTAAATTCAGGGGTTCGGTAATCAGCAAGTTACCAGATTGATCAATTTTTCCTTTGAGTTTGTATGCTTGCATGATATTTTTTTAGGACTTACGCAAAAGGGAACGAAAGTAGGGGTAATTCATGAATTACCCCTACGCAAGAATAAGGTTTTCAGTCACATCTTGCGTAAGTCCTAAATATAAAATGGTGATTTTTCCGCTCTTTCGCATCAAGACTTGTGGAGTGTAACCTATGTTAGGATGTCTCTAGTATATTTCTTAAAAATTAATCTACAGGAATATCACTATGAGCTTACAGCGAGAGGTAGAATTAAAATCAGATGCAGGAATGGACTACAGCAAACTCCGTGACTTACTCAAAGCTGGGAAATGGAAAGAAGCGGATGAGGAAACAGCAAGGGTAATGTTAGCGGTTGCAAACCTCGAAGAAGAAAGTTGGTTAGATAATGAACACATTGATAATTTTCCCTGTGCAGACCTCCGCACCATTGACCAATTGTGGGTAAAATACAGTAATGGTAGATTTGGGTTTTCTGTTCAGAAACGCATTTATCAGGGTTTAGGGGGAACGAGAGAATATAACCGAGAAATCTGGGAAAAGTTCGGGGACAAGGTAGGATGGAGAGAAGGAGGAAGCTGGTTGTCTTACATTGATATTACTTTTGAGATGAAAGCACCTAAAGGCCAACTCCCATGTGATTGTTGGGGTTTTTGGTTTTTTAGGAATGATTTTTCGTTTGGGTCTTCTCTCGCGTCGAGACTTGTAGATTGTAACCTGTAAAGGTTACAAGAAAATATTAAGTTTGTAGGGTGCGTTAGGAACGCAAAAAGATTATAAAATATACAAATAAATTAAATACGCGACGTAACGCACCATTATTATTAAATGAGATTTTTAAAAACATAATAAAATAAATTATTTAGTAAATATGAGGTGCGTTACGCTGTCGCTAACACACCCTACAAATTATCTATTACATCAGAAGATTAATAACAGAAGTCGCGGATCTAAATTTTCTCAGAATCAGATATAATCAAATTGGGTAAATAACCAAAATAATCTATGAATACGTTAGAACTTCGTGAACAAATCCAAAAATATGTTGAACAACTGTCACCAGAAAAATTACTCGTAGCAGTTGATTTTTTAGCATATTTGGCAACAAGAGAAGATGATGCTACTCAAGAGTTATTAGAGATTGTAGGATTTAAAGAAAATTTTGATCATGCTAGAGAAAATGTAAAACAAGGAAAGGTGATTACTGTTGACAAACTTAAACGAAAATATTAATTATACTGTTGTTATTAGTATTGATGCAGGGGAGTTTTTTGAATCTGCTTCTGCTACTTTACAAAAAAAGTTAGATAGATATTTTGAACGTTTAAAAATTAATCCTCGTAATCATCCTAATATAAAATCTCTCAAAGGTGAGTTATCAGGTTATTATCGTTATCGAGTAGGTGACTATAGAGTTATTTATGAAATTAATGATGATTTAAAACTGGTAACGATAATTTTTATCGCCCATAGAAGTAAAGTTTATGAATAGCTGAAATAAAAATTAAGCAGCCAATTCTGTAGGGTGTGTTAATTAAATGCAACGTACCTTATAAATTCACCGTTAAATATCTTTGAAAAAAGCATTGTTTCCAAAAATACTTCATTTAAAACACTCAAGCTCTAATCACAGTAATTCTATATTGATTTTCCGTCACCACAACTTCAGTGGATAACCTTTCTTCCATTGGTAAAGCATTTTTCCGCCTATCAAAGATAAATAACCAACCAAAATCTAAACCCAAACGCCCTAAATAAGATTCTAATTGTTCAATTCCGTCAGCTTGCGGATTGCGTTTTTTATCCCGCCATACTTTCAATTCAATCCCTAAAATTACATCTTTATACTGTAAACATAAATCCATTCTGTCGCTACCAATGGCATATTCCCTTTCTAAAACTCCCCCACCATTAATCACACGATGTAAAAAAGCCATTAATACAATATGCGGTGCGATTTCATGATAGCCAGTGCTACCTAATAACGGTTCTCCGTGCTGTCGCCAAAACTTGAGAAATGCTGTTAATAAAGCATCTAGATTTAACTCCCCTTCCAGTGTTAACCAAGTCGGTGCAATCATTGGTAAAGAAGCCATTGGTGTGACTGTTAAAACTCTGGGTAACACTTCCCGATAAATGGGATTAGCAATAGTTAAACCTCCGTAGGGGTGCATTTTACATAATCCTAAATCAATGACAAATTGAATATCATCATTAGGTATATTCCCTAATTCTAAACCGGCTAACATCGGTTCAATAATGGCTTTAATTCTTGGTTCTCTTAACCTTTCCGCTAAACTATCTAAATGAGTATCCTGACGAGCTATTAATATTTCTTTGGCTGTTAAAATATGTTCTTTAGTAATAGGAATACTTCTATCTTTCACCATTTTTTCTACAATTTCTTTAGCTAAAGCATTGACTAGCCAAGGTTGTCCTTGGGTTAAATCAAACGCTGTTTCTATTGCTTCTGGTGTGAAAATTTGTCCAGTTGCTGCTGTATGTTTTTGATATAATTCTCCCACTTCTGCAAGATTAAAATTTCGCATAGTCAGAGAAGCAACTTTTATATTAAAAGGACTGGATGTATTTAATCTATCACTACCTCCCGATGCTACTTTATAATCTCGCACATCTCGTAAACCAATTAATCCTACAGATGAGGGAAAATTTTCTGGACGATTAGGAAAACCATCTCTTAACTGTCGTAAAACTGATATTAATGTTTGGTCTTGTAAAGAGTCAATTTCATCTATAAATAATACTATGGGACGATTGATAGCTTTTGCCCAATCTGATAAAAAAGCCTTGATTCTGCTTCCTGCTTCTTCCTGTTGCCATTCTTTTACAGGTGGTTGCAATTCTTTAGGTAAACGAATATTTATTGTATTATACCATGCCCCTAAAATTGCCAATTCTGCGGCACTAGGATCATGATTAAATGCACTTCCTACTTCCACTGATACCATGACTGCGGCATAATTTCCTGTAGCAGTAAGTTGTTTTGCTAGGGCTAACATTGCGGTGGTTTTCCCTGTCTGTCGTGGTGCGTGAAGGACAAAATAACTACGTTGTTGAATTAGCTCCTCTAAATCTGGTAATCGCACTGTGGGAGAGAGCATATAGTGGATATCGTCTTTACAGGGACCGGCAATATTAAACCAGCGAGTCATAGCATTTTATTATTTAGTGGACATTTTAATTTTAGATGATTTTGGTGTGGTTTGTGATGGCAGCAAGGAAGAGGTGATGCTCGGCCATACTTTGTTATGCTTGATTATGATCAATTATTGCTATATAAGGCAATAATGCGCTGATTTTACGTTTGCTAATGGGTAGTGATACTAAATCTGGTTATTAAAAGTGGCATTTAATATACAAGACTTTGATTGTTGATAGCTTACTGGTATAATGTGGGAGCGCATTGATATGGTTAACTTCCATGACCATCGTTACCTAAACCCGATCGAACGATGGTGACAGGAGATCAGTTGATGATCAAAATTGAAAATTTAAGCTAATTGTCAAAAATTATGGCCGCTGAAATTATTTGTGTAGGAACGGAATTATTATTAGGGGATATAGTTAATACTAATGCCCAATATTTAGCTCTAGAATTGGCAAAATTAGGCATTCCCCATTATTATCAAACGGTGGTGGGGGATAATGTAGAAAGACTGAAAAAAGCGATCGCTATTGCCCGAGAACGTTCCTCAATTTTAATTTTTACCGGGGGACTCGGACCTACTCCCGACGATTTAACCACAGAAACAATCGCCGATTTTTTCCAAACGCCCCTTAGAGAAGATAAAGAGATTTTAGCAGAAATCGAGGCTAAATTTACGAGTTTAGGGCGAGAAATGCCTCCTAGTAACAGTAAACAGGCTTTAATACCCGTGGGAGCCGATTTTTTGCCAAATCCGACCGGAACCGCCCCCGGCATGATCTGGCAACCAGAGACTAACGTAACTATTCTCACTTTCCCCGGAGTACCCTCAGAAATGAAGAGAATGTGGGTAGAAACGGCCATTCCTTACCTAAAAAGTCAAGGATGGGGCAAAGAGAGGATTTATAGTCGTTCTCTGAAATTTCGCGGTATCGGTGAGTCAGCTTTAGCGGAAAAAGTTGCCCATTTATTTGATCTGACTAATCCCACCGTTGCCCCCTATGCTGGTTTAGGCGAAGTGCGTTTGCGAATTGCGACGAAAGCCCCTTCTTTAGAGGCTGCTTTGCAGGTAATTGAACCGGTAGCGACGGAAATTAAGGAAATCGCCGGATTAGATTATTTTGGGGCCGATGATGATACTTTACCCTCGGTAGTGGGGGAACTGTTGCGGCGACAAAAACAAACTTTGAGTGTGGCAGAATCCTGTACCGGAGGGGGATTAGGGGAAATTATCACCCAAATCGCCGGCAGTTCCGATTATTTTTGGGGTGGGGTTATTTCCTACGATAATCGGGTAAAAGTTGCCCTCTTAGACGTAAATGAGCAGGATTTAAATAATGTCGGGGCTGTCAGTGCCATTGTTGCCCAACAGATGGCTCTAGGAGTGCAAAAACGCCTCGCTACCGATTGGGGGATCAGTATCACGGGTATTGCCGGACCGGGAGGTGGCAGCGAGACAAAACCCGTGGGCCTAGTTTATATCGGTTTAGCCGATCCTCGGCGAAATGTTACCGTATCAGAGCATCGTTTCGGAGAAAATCGATCTCGCTTGACTATTCGCCAGATTAGTGCCTATACCGCCCTCGATCGCCTACGACGGAACTTATTAACAATATCTTAAAAAAGAATTACCAAGAATATATACTCAGACTAAAAAGTTATGTTAAGCTTAATATAAGTACAAGATATAGATTCCCCCGTTCGTCAGATTGAACAGCTAAACGATGAAAATCAGTTAAAATTCTCTAGAATAAAGCTGTTGCGGGGATCAATCGACGAAAACTCATAGCTAGTATCTCAAAGGAGCCATTTGGTCAATGGACTATTTAGATGAAGTGATAGAAAAATTGAGAGAATGGGCGCGCAAACTGGTCGAGAGTGTTTTTGGTCCGGAACCCGAACCCGAACCCGAACTAATCCCGATCCCCGTGCGCGATCACAGTCGATAAAGCCACCAGTAAAACAGAATATTGCGATAATATCAGTGCAAACTTACTATGAGTCTGCACTTGATTTTTAGGTGAAGCCGGGTCTAGCTTAATTTGGTGACAATTTGATTATTTAGTAACAATTCTTGACTGAGTAAATCTTCCACATTAATCCGCAGAAAACACTGATCATCAATCCAGAACTGCACTTTAATGCGATCTTTACCCCGGAAACCTAAAGGAGCGAGTTTAGCGATCGAACGGGCTCCCTCGCGATCATTTAAGGGTTGGACGCTAGTTTCTCCATTACTCAGGGAACGAGTAATTAATTTATCACCATCAAAATAAACCTCCATTGCTCCACTTTCTGTGCCTAATTCGCCGATAATTAACTCAATGCTGGGTTGATTGTCCACGGAAGCACCTAGGACTAATTCCAGGGGTTTTTCCATAGGATAGGGTTGTCCGGAGTTAATAATCGGATGCCAAGCGTGGGCATTTTTGCGACGATTCCAGTAACGAATGCCGTAGCTATGATAGAGAAAATCCTTGACTTGATAACCTTGGGCTAATTGTAACGCTCCCAAAGCGATCGCTTCAAAGGGTCGATCCTCTTTAATTTTACTACTATCAAAATACTGTCGCACCCAATCTTTTACCGCCGGAATTTGTACGGTTCCCCCGACTAATAACACCGCATCGATATCGCTAACTTCAACTGCATTGCGTCTTCCCTGTTGCAAAACTCCCGTCATTAAATCATCTAATTGATTAAAAAAGTTTTGTTGTTGGAGAATATCGGTCAATTGTTCTCGATCTAAGCTTAACTCGTAACTCTCGAAATTTTCCTGATCAAAATATACCTCCTCGGCGGTTAATTGGGAAGAAAGTTTAATTTTTAATCTTTCTGCTAGACGAGTAGTCAAGGAAGTTTTCGCTAAAGATTGCTTTTGGGCAAAATAATTGACAATCCAATCATCGATATCTGACCCCCCTAAATTTATCCCCGCCTTGGCTAAAACCCTCGCTAGTTTAGTTTTTTGGGCGGAATTATTGCCTAAAAGTTTTTCTCCCCACTTGAGAATAAAACCTTGATTTTTTTGAGGATTATCTAAATCTAATTGTACCAAAGAAAGATCGAGAGTGCCACCGCCAAAATCTACCACTAAAATCAGCTGATCACCCGTGGTTCCATAACCCAAAGCGGCGGCCGTGGGTTCATCAATTAGTCGAATTTGTTCGATTTCCCATCCCTGACAAACATTGCTTAACCAATTGCGGTAACTTTCAAAACTATCGACGGGAACGGTTAAAACTAGAGATTGGGGGGTTTCTGGGGTGGTGTTTTTTAATTGGTCGATGATGCTATCGAGAAACCATTGGCCAACCCCCTCGAAACTGAGGACAGTTTCTTCTAATTCTGGTAAAAATCCTTGAATTTTTGCGCCGATACCTCGTTTAAAGCGACGAAAAAAACGCGGATCTCGATCGATATCTAAACCCCGATCGCGCACTGCTTGACCGGCAATTACTTGCAGAGGATTGGCTGATTTAATATAGAGTAAACTGGGAATTAGGGGCGGATTGTCGGCTATTTGTTGGGATAACTCCGATAATTTCACGGTTTCGGCCCTATTTGTCGCCCCATTCCAACGAGTAATGACGGTATTGCTGGTTCCGAAATCAATAGCGTAGAACACGATCGATAGTTTTTAGGTAAATTTAGTTAATTATTGGCTATTGTAACCTGTTATTTAGTGAAACCGCCCGATTGAGGTGGAAGTTTCCCTAAAAAATCGGGAATTTGTTCAGCGCAAGCTAAAGAATTCTGTGCAGAAACTTGACCAATAATCTTTAATAGTATAAGTTGCACCTGATCAAAGGATTATGTTAGCAGTTACTACCTCACCCGAAACCCTCTCCTTAGAAATTCCTAGCGCGATCGCTCTCTCTATCACCCTTGAACAGTTTGAAGCCCTTGCGGAGGTCAACCGGGACTTAAAATTAGAACGTACAGCCCAAGGAGAATTAATCGTGAATCCCCCGACAGGTGGCGAATCAGGACAGCGAAATTTTCGTATAACAGGACAATTGTTTCGCTGGTGCGAAGAAAATGAAGCTTTAGGAGTCGGGTTTGACTCTTCCACTGGATTTATACTGCCAAATGGGGCGATTCGTTCTCCCGATCTATCTTGGGTGAGTCGAGAACGCTGGGAATCTTTAACCCCTAAGCAGAAAAAAGGATTTATTCCCCTCTGTCCCGATTTTGTGGTGGAATTGCGCTCTGAATCCGATAGTCTTGACAAATTACAGAAAAAACTGCTTGAGTATAGGGAAAATGGCGCAAGGTTAGGCTGGTTAATCGATCCCCAGAATCGGCAAGTTGAAATTTATCGTCAAGGAAAGGAAGTAGATATCTTAGAAAATCCCACTGATTTATCGGGTGAAGATGTTTTACCTAATTTTAGCTTAAATTTAAAGCTCTGATGTTTTCGGGAGTAATCCTGCGATATTCTGCCAATGTTTTTGAGATCGGGGAGTCGCTTTAAAATTATCTAAGAATTCTTTTTTCTAGGTCATCATCAAATGAGCATCGAAAAGTCTTTAGTTTCCTCAGGTAAAAGTCTTTATCAAGAAGATTTCTACCGATGGTTACAAGAAACCGCTAATTTACTCAAAGAACATCGTTTTGAAAAATTAGACTTAGAAAATTTGATCGAAGAAATTGAAACGATGGGAAGGAGTGAAAAACGAGAACTAGAAAGTCGCTTAACCGTCATTGCCGAACATTTGCTTAAATTGACTTACTGGCTAACTGAAAAGGAAGCAAATGCTCAAGGATGGCGCAGCACAGTTGTTGAACAACGCCGACAAGTTCAACGCTTATTAAAAGAGAGTCCAAGTCTGAGAAGATTGATTCCTGAAATCTGGATAGATTGTTACCAAGCAGCCAGAGAAGATACGGTTAGAAAGTATCAAATTTCTGCTGATTTATTCCCAATTGAATCACCCTTTACCCTTGCAGAAATCCTTGATTCTGACTATCTTCCTTAAAACTCAAGTTTGGTATTTTATCGATGAAGACAATGCCTAACAAAGCCAAGCGTTAAACGGCAATCACTACCTCTGATTTACCAAATCAAAGTAAGATTTAAACTAAATTCTGGCAGAATACTTTCGCCCGATAAACTTTCTGGATTAGTTAAAATTTCTACTGCCTGTCCTTGACGATAAATTTCTACTTCTCTAATTTTTCTATTGATTAACCAACCTAAACGAGTCCCATTATCTAAATATTCCTGCATTTTTTTCCTAGCGGTTTCTAGGCTATCACTAGGAGACATTAATTCAATGACAAAATCGGGAGATAGAGGTAAAAATCTTTCCTTTTGTTGCGGGGTTAAAGCTTGCCATTTTTCTAAAGGTATCCAAGCAGCATCGGGAGAGCGATCGGCCCCATTCGGTAGTTTA